>NZ_JAMYLA010000057.1:0-42621 GCF_040317725.1 Mesorhizobium sp. M1396
ATGCCGCCACTCAAGCCCGCTTGCGGGCTTGAGCAACTTGGATTCATGGGCGAGCTTTATGGACTTCTTAGAAATCCATGCCGCCACTCAAGCCCGCTTGCGGGCTTGAGCAACTTGGATTCATGGGCGAGCTTTATGGACTTCTTAGAAATCCATGCCGCCCATGCCGCCCATGCCGCCGCCGCCCATGCCGCCAGGCATGCCGCCGCCAGCCGACTCCTTCTTCGGAGCCTCCGCGATCATGGCTTCGGTGGTGACCAGCAGGCCGGCGACCGAGGCCGCGTCCTGGAGAGCGGTACGAACGACCTTGACCGGATCGACGATACCCATGGCGATCATGTCGCCATAGTCGCCGGTCTGGGCGTTGTAGCCGAAGGTCGCGCCCTTGTTCTCAAGGATCTTGCCGGCAACGATCGATGCTTCCGCACCTGCGTTGGCCGCGATCTGGCGGGCCGGAGCCTGCAGCGCACGACGAACGATGTTGATGCCAGCGGCCTGGTCGGCATTGACGCCGGTGGCCTTGATGTTGGCCGAAGCGCGCAGCAGGGCTACGCCACCACCAGCAACGATGCCTTCTTCGACGGCCGCGCGGGTTGCGTTGAGGGCGTCATCGACGCGGTCCTTCTTTTCCTTGACTTCGACTTCCGTCGCACCGCCGACGCGGATCACCGCAACGCCGCCCGCGAGCTTCGCGAGACGTTCCTGCAGCTTCTCCTTGTCGTAGTCCGAAGTGGTCTCTTCGATCTGCTGCTTGATCTGGGCAACGCGGCCCTGGATCTCGGCCTTCTTGCCGGCGCCGTCGACGATGGTGGTGTTCTCCTTGGAGATCGACACCTTCTTGGCGCGGCCGAGCATGTTGAGGCCGACGTTCTCGAGCTTGATGCCGAGGTCTTCCGAGATGACCTGGCCACCGGTGAGGATGGCGATGTCTTCCAGCATGGCCTTGCGGCGATCACCGAAGCCCGGCGCCTTGACGGCGGCGATCTTCAGGCCGCCACGCAGCTTGTTGACGACCAGCGTGGCCAGGGCCTCGCCTTCGACGTCTTCCGAGATGATGAGCAGCGGCTTCGAGGTCTGCACGACGGCTTCGAGAACCGGCAGCATGGCCTGGAGGTTGGAGAGCTTCTTCTCGTGCAGGAGGATGTAGACGTCCTCGAGCTCGGCAACCATCTTGTCGGCGTTGGTGACGAAGTAGGGCGAGAGGTAGCCGCGATCGAACTGCATGCCTTCGACGACTTCGAGTTCGGTCTCGGCGGTCTTGGCTTCCTCAACCGTGATGACGCCTTCGTTGCCGACCTTCTGCATCGCTTCCGCGATCATCTTGCCGACCGACTCGTCGCCATTGGCCGAGATCGTGCCGACCTGGGCAACTTCCTCGGAGGTCTTGATCTTCTTGGCAGCCTTGCCGAGCGCCGCGACGACTTCGGTCACGGCCAGGTCGATGCCGCGCTTCAGGTCCATCGGGTTCATGCCGGCGGCAACGGCCTTGTGGCCTTCCTGGACGATCGACTGCGCCAGAACGGTCGCGGTCGTGGTGCCGTCGCCGGCGATGTCGTTGGTCTTCGAAGCAACTTCGCGGACCATCTGCGCGCCCATGTTCTCGAACTTGTCTTCAAGCTCGATTTCCTTGGCGACGGTGACGCCGTCCTTGGTGATGCGCGGCGCGCCGAACGACTTGTCGATGACGACGTTGCGGCCCTTGGGGCCGAGCGTGACCTTCACCGCGTCGGCGAGGATGTTGACGCCGCGCAGCATGCGCTCGCGGGCATCACGGGAAAATTTTACGTCTTTGGCAGCCATTTTTAGCTCCTGGCAGGGGCTTTGATTGAGCCCGGGAATTCAGTTGATGAAAAGGCCTGATATCAGCCGATGATGCCCATGATGTCGGATTCCTTCATGATCAGAAGGTCTTCGCCATTGAGCTTGACTTCGGTGCCCGACCACTTGCCGAACAGGATGCGGTCGCCAGTCTTGACGTCCAGCGGGACCAGCTTGCCAGCTTCGTCACGAGCGCCGGAGCCGACAGCGATGATCTCGCCTTCCTGCGGCTTTTCCTTTGCCGTGTCGGGGATGATGATCCCGCCAGCGGTCTTGGATTCGGATTCGACCCGGCGAACGACCACGCGGTCATGAAGCGGGCGGAACTTCGACTTTGCCATTTTTTCTTCCTCGATGAGAACGGTGAGAACAGTTCCTCCGTCCGGCGGCGCCGGACATATGAGTTAGCACTCACCAATGGCGAGTGCTAACGTGGCGCTGAAATAGGCCGCCGCCCTGCCAGAGTCAAGGCGGTCGGAGCGCCTCTTGGCACCTCGATGACGAACTTATCGGGGCTTGGCCGAACCGAACACCAGCAGCGGGCAACGCTCCGCCAGGGGATAGCTGCCGCTCGGCACGACGCGCACGTCGTCGAACCAGTTGCTCGCTTCCTCGATCAGCATTGCCAGCGTCGCGAAGCTGTAGCTTATGTCCGAGCCCGCATAGACGTCTATCGTGTTGATCGACACCATGGTCCAACCCGTCCTCGCGGCAAGAGCTTCGCGGTTGGGGAACAGGCTGTCGAAGGTGTCGCGGATCGTTCGCACCTTGATTGCGAAATCGCGGTCGTCGGTCGTGCACGCCATCGCGATCCGCCATTTGAGCGCGTGGAAATTCTCGACCCCGCCGGCCAGAACCAGAGCTTCGATGCCGCGCGGATCATCCGCCGTTTCCGGCCGAGCAAAAACGCGGATCGCCGCACGCCTGCCAGGCTTCAGCACCCTCGCGATTTCGCCAAACAGCGAACCGCGCGCGGCTTTGGAATCGACCGCCGACAGGCATCCGTCGCCGATGACGGCGTCGAAACTTGCCCGATCCACTGGCAGGTCAAGCCAGTTGCCGGCTATCGCCTTTCGCGATCCGTCGTCGCCGGCCCATACGCCGGAAATCATGGTGGCCGATTGATCGACCGCCAACATCGATCTGCCCAGGATTGCCAGTTCCGGCGTCACTCCAAGGAGCAGGACGTCGGCATTTTTCAGATCGAGTTCGCGATCGAATATGCCGATGGTTTCCGCTGTTGGCCGGAGCGGCGCATCCAGAAGTTTCCAATGGCGGTGATAATTGTCCCAGTGATTTGTCATGCAATTTATTGGGCCATGGACGTCTAGATTTAGATACCCATCGGGGCTTAATAGAGGTTGTTGTATAAGCCAAGAGGTCGATGATTGGCGCGTATTCTCGTGGTCACCCATGAGCATGACCGATTCCTGGGCAGGCGCGACATCCTGCTGCGCAGGAGCAGCCCATACATGCTTTTCGACATTCTCGCCGAATTGAAAAGGCGCGGCCATTCGGTTCGGGTTCAGCAAGGTCTGTCGACGCCATTCAGCGCCGATATAGCGGTGTTGCATGTCGACGCCACGGTGACGCCCACGGACTATGTCGACTATGCATCAAGTTTTGCATTCTGCCTCAATATCGGGGCGGTCGACATATCCAAGCGTCGGATCAGCGGTGCATTGGTCGACAGAGCTGACAGCTGGCAAGGTCAGGTGATCGTCAAAAGCAATCTCAACAATCAGGGTATTCCGGAGACGTTCCTCAATCGGCAATCGCAACGCGCGGGCAAGCCTCAGCTATTTCCGGACATGCCTGTTCAGGAACCTTACGCGATCCATGAGTCGATCGGCGATATTCCACAAAGTATCTTTGACCGCGCCGATCTGGTCGTGGAAAAGTTCATTCCGGAAAGAGAGCGCGATGGCTTCGCGGCGCGCTTCTGGGTGTTCTGCGGAGACCGCGAGCGCTGCACGCGTTATGTATCGCCCAAGCCGTTGATCAAGGCATCCGAAACGATCCGACGTGAGCCTGTTCCGGTCCCCGATGAACTGCGTTCGCTGCGGCGCGCGCTCGGCTTCGATTATGGAAAATTCGATTTTGTGGTGCATGACGGCAGGGCGGTGCTGCTGGATGCGAACAAGACCCCCGGCCGTCCCAGCAATTTGAGGAGGATGTTCGCGGCAGGCGCTTCCGATCTGGCCGATGGGTTTGAGAGCCTGATCCGCGGTGTGCGATAGATCAATGATGGGTGTTCTACAAAAACAACCGCAGCTGCGTGTGAATGATCGAACGATAATCTTCGATCGTGCGGCGGCTTTCCGCTTCGCCCTCGGCAAGCGCCAGGCGCACGACACCGCCGGCGAGCTGGAAGATCAGGATGACCATGCGTTCGAACTGCTCGCGCTTCCCGGGCTCGAGCAGGGTGATGACATGGTCGCAGAACATCCTGGCTTGATGTCGGGTTTCGGCGATGTCGAGATTCTTGAGCGCCTTGTCGGCCTGGATGGCGTTCTGCAGATCCTGGATGGCCGGATCGCCGGCGACGCGGCTGAGATAATCGTCAAGCAGCCGGTCGGCGGCCACGATCACGTCCTTCGCCTCGCGGACGTCGGCGATGATCGCCGTCAGCCGGGCACGGCTGACTTCTGAAAACCGCTCGTAGAGCATCGCCAGGATCGCCGATTTGTTGGGAAAGTAATGGTAGACGGTGGCGATCGGCCCGCCCGCCAGCATGCCGACTTCCTTCATGGTGACGGCGTCGATGCCCTTCTCGCCGATCAGCCGCATGGTCGTCGACAGGATCGCGTCGATGCGCTCGCGGCTGCGTTCCTGCTTGGGCCTGCGCCGGGGCTCGGTGGCTGTTCTGTTCACTTCCGTCATGCACCGATCTTTCGCACGGGTTTTTCAAAATCCGGTTGACAAGAAATATGATCAAGTATCAGTTTCTAGAAATGCTGACAGGTTGTCAGTTTTTTTGCCGCGCGGCAAGGACGTTGGGAGGCGCCTTTGGCTTCGACAAATACCGGGCACTCGGGCAATGGCGACTGGCTGGTCGGCAATCCGACCGGCGCACAGCTTGCCTCGGCACTGTGGATCGGTTCGGTCGGCCTGCTCATCCTCGGGCTGCAGCCCGTGTTGCTCGGCGCGCTCTACACCGAGGGCCATGTCAGCGGCGATGAACTGGCGCTGGTCGCGACCGCCGAGATGATCGCCATTGCCATCGGTTCTGCTGTCGTGGCGATGCTGCTTTCGGCCCACAACATGCGCCGGAAAAGTGCCGTCCTTTTGCTGTTGCTGGCGCTGGCCAATGTGTGGACGGCCTATGCCGCAACCGCCAACACGCTGATCGGGGCCCGCGCCCTGGCCGGTCTTGCCGAGGGCGGTCTGGTGGCGGTCGCCACGGAGTTGATCGCCCGTTCGCGGCGCGCCGAGCGCATCGGCGGCTATTTCGTCACCATGCAGACACTGGCGCAATGCGCGCTTGCCCTGTTGCTGGCGCTTTATGTCATCCCGGCAGCCGGATCGGCGGGCGGCTTCCTCGTTCTTGCCGTCGTCTGCATCGCGTCGCTGGCGGTCGCCTTCACCGTCCCCGGGGACTACGCCGATCTGCCCAAGGAAGAGAATCTGGCCAATGTGCTGACGATTCCTTCGCTCACCGCGCTGCTGTCGGTGTTCTGCTACTTCATGTTCTTCGGTGCGGTCTGGGCCTTTCTGGAACCGCTTGGCGCGCAATACGGCATCGATGGCCGCACCGTCGGCCTGATCGTCTCCGCCAGCCTCGCGGCGCAGGTCCTGGGTGCGATGACGGCAACCGTTTTCGAGGCGCGCATCGATTATCGCTTGGCCATCGCCGCGATCGGTGCCATCGCGCTTGTCAGCTCGCTGGTTCTCGCCAGCGGACCTGGCCCCGCCACATTCTGGATCGCCGCCCTGGTCATGGGCTTCATCCTCTTGTTCATCGTGCCCTATCAGATCCGGCTGGCGATCACCGCCGACGAGACGCGCACCGCCGTGCTGCTGGTGCCCGCGGCCCAGCTGTTCGGCCTGGCGATCGGACCGATCGCCGCGTCGCTGCTCATCGACGGCAAGGACTTCCGGCCGGTGCCGGAATTCGCCGCCGCCAGTGCTGTGGCCAGCGTGGTGCTGCTCGGTCTGTTTATCCTCGTGACGCGGCGCCGCCGCGCCGTTGCCTGAGCGGGGAGCGCCATGTCGAACAGATGGAGCAACTGGTCGGGCATTGTCACCGCCGAACCGCGGTTGATCGCCAGTCCCGCCGATGCCGGCGAACTGGGCGATCTGGTGCGCACAGCGCCGGGTCCGATCCGCGTCGTCGGCGCCGGTCATTCCTTCACCCCGCTGGTGAAATCCAAGGGCACCATCCTGTCCTTGGAGAAATTGGAAGGGCTGGTCTCGCACGACGCCGAGAAACATCAGGCGCGGGTGCGGGCAGGGACCCGGCTCGGGCCGCTCATGCACATGCTGCAAGGCATCGGCCAGGGCCTGCCCAATATGGGCGATATCGACCGCCAGGCCATCGGCGGCGCGCTGGGCACGGCCACCCATGGCTCGGGACCGACGCTCGGTGCCTATCACACGCAGCTGGAGACGGTGCGGATTGTCGACGGGTTGGGCAAGCTGCGCGACTTCAAGCGGGCAGGGGACCAGGAGATGATCCATGCCATTGGTGTCGCGCTCGGCGCCTTCGGCGTGATGACCGAAGTAACGTTGAACAACATTGCCACCTACCGGCTGCGCCGCCGCAAATGGGTGCTGCCGATCACTGAGATGCTGCGGGACTTCGAGACGATGATGGCCGCCCATCGCTCGGCCGAATTCTACTACATTCCGTTTTCCGGTTACGCGCAGTTCATCGCCAGCGATCTCAGCGACGCGGCACCGACCCCGCGACCGCCGGAAGCGGATGAGGCCGGGTTGAGGACGCTGCGCCGGCTGCGCACCGCGCTCGCCTGGCTGCCGTCGCTGCGCGGCCGCCTCATCCGCTCGGCGGTCGCCAAATTTCCGGCCGAGGACTACGTGCAGGACTGGCTCAACGTCTATGCCAGCGACCGGCAGACCAAGTTCAACGAGATGGAATACCATTTGCCGTTCGAGGAGGGGCCGAAGGCGCTGGCCGAAATCATCGAGCTGACGGAGAAGCGCTTTCCCGAGGTCTATTTCCCGATGGAGGTGCGCAGCGTTGCGCCCGACGAATTCTGGCTGTCGCCATTCTATAGGAGGCCGACCTGCTCGATCGCCATCCACCATGACGCAGCGAACGATCCGCTGCCGTTCATGCGGGCGGCCGAGCCGATCTTCCGCAAATACGGTGGCAGGCCGCATTGGGGCAAGATGCACAGCCTGAAGGCGGCGGAGCTGAAAAAGCTCTACCCGCGCTGGGACGACGCCATGGCGGTGCGGCGCGACATCGATCCGCAAAACCGCTTCGTCTCGCCCTACATGGCCGGCCTGTTCGGCATCGAACCCGGTCCTTTTGGCAACGAACGATGAGCGCCTATTTTTCCGCCCTGTCGGACGCACTAAAGACTGCTGGCATTTTGCAGCCCTGTCTGGTGCTGGATATCGACCGGCTGGATCGCAACATCGCCCTGGTAAAGGGGAGGCTGGATCCCGGCCTTGCCGTGCGGCTGGTCGACAAGTCGCTCGCCTGCCTACCGCTGCTTTCGCACATTGGCAAGGCGCTCGGCACCAATCACGTCATGTCCTTCCATCCGCCGATCAGCGAGGCGGTGCTGAAGGCGTTTCCAGATGCCGATCTGCTGTACGGCAAGCCGATGCCGGTCGGCGCGGCAAGGGCGGCGCTGGTGAAAGCCGACGCCGACTGGTCGCGTGTCTGCTGGCTGATCGATACGCAGGAGCGGCTGGCGGAATATGGCGCACTCGCGACCGAGTTGGGCATCGAGCTGGGCATCGCTTTCGAGATCGACGTCGGACTGCATCGCGGCGGTTTTGCGAGCCCGGAGTCCTTGTCGAAGGCGTTGAGCGCGCTGCCGTCCCGGCTGCGTTGCGAAGGCGTCATGGCCTACGAGGCGCATGCGCCGCACATTCCCGGCCTGTTCGGCGGGCCGGTGAAAGCGTTGGCAAAGGCGTCGGCGCAGGCCACGGCGTTCGTCGCTTGCCTCGGCGCCGACCAGCGCCGCATCTTGAACATCGGCGGCAGCAAGACCGCACTGCTCCACCATGGCGGCGTGGCCAACGAAGTGTCGATGGGCTCGGCCTTCGTGCTGCCCAGCGATTTCGATACGCCCGGCCTCGAAGGCTTCCTGCCGGCTGCCTTTATCGCGACGCCGATGCTGAAAGTGGTCGAGCCGATGCTGCCCGGCCCGCCTGCCGTGACCCGCCTGCTGCAGGCACTCGGCCGGTTTCCACGCAAGGGGTGCTACCTCTATGGCGGCAAGTGGATGGCCGAGCCCGTGTTCCCCGAAGGCATGAAGACGAACGCCCTGCTCGGCCTGTCCTCCAACCAGCAATTCATGGGCTTGCCGGCCGATGCGACCGCAAGGCCAGGCGACCATGCCTTTCTGCGCCCGACGCAGAGCGAGGCCGTGCTGCAGCAATTCGGATCGATCGCGGTGTTTTCCGGTGGTAGGATCGCCGATCGCTGGCCGGAGCTGCCGATGGGGTGATCGCCTACGCTTTCACGGAGGTCCAGATCTCCAAACCGCCATTGCCGCCGCGCGGGTCGAATTCGGGGCCGTAGCGTTCGAATTCCGGCGCTGTGCTTTTGATGGCCAGCGATCTCCTGGCACGAACGCTGCCGCCGCCGCGGGAACTGCCGATCGGCATCAGCTCGGTCGGTGCGTTCCTCGTCGTCACCATGCTCATCCGCAACCTGCTCTGAGCGCGGTCGGAAACGGCTTACTCAGACCGTCCAGAAATAGCGCACGATGTGAAAGAACACCGGGGCGGCGAAGACCAGGCTGTCGGTGCGGTCCATCATGCCGCCATGGCCCTCGATCAGATGGCCCCAGTCCTTGACGCCCTGGTCGCGCTTGATGGCCGAGGCGACCAGCCCGCCTAGAAATCCCATCGAGCAGGCGACGAAGGCCACGGCCGCCGCCTGCAGCGGCGAGAAGGGCGTCACGAACGACAACAGCGCGCCGAGCAGGCTCGCCGACACCAGTCCGCCGATCAGGCCTTCCCAGGTTTTCGACGGCGAGACATTCGGCGAAAAACGGTGTTTTCCAAACAGCTTGCCGAAGATGTATTGCAGCACGTCGCTGCCTTGCACGACGATGATCAGGAAGGCGATCAGCAGCAGGGTGCGGCCTTCGAAGCGCGGCACGTCGAGTGTCAGCAGCGCTGGAACATGGCTGACGCAATAGACCGAAATCATCACCGCCCATTGCTGCGCGGCGATCCGCTCGAGGAAGCGTTCGGTGTCGCCATGCAGCGCCGTGATGGCCGGCATCAACAGGAAGCAATAGACCGGAATGAAGATGACGAAGAGCCCGTACCAGGCGGTCCACACCAGCCAGTATTGAAACGGTATGATGATGCCGAACATGCCAAGCAGCACCCAGTGGTCGCTGCGGCGGGTGTGCGTCAGCGTCACGAATTCGCGTAGCGCGGCGAAGGAAATCAGCGCGAACAGGATGGTCATGCCGTAGCGGCCGAAGAAGAAGGCGACCGTCATCATCGCCACCATCACCCACCAGGCATTGATGCGCTGGGTGAGATTGACCAGGGTCGAGCTTAGCGGCTTCGGCGCCCGCGCCGAAAGTATGGCGGCGACGATGCTGGCGGTGGTCAAAACCGCCAGCAGGCCGATGATCAGGATGGAGATCTCGTGGCGCATCAATCGTCTCGCTCGGGACGCGGGTTGAGCGCCAGAAGCGTGGCGTGGGCACGCTCGAGAAAGGCGCGGCGCTCTTCGCCAGGCGTCACGGCGACCGGTGCGCCGAAGACGACGCGGCACAGCAGCGGCACCGGCAGGAACTGTCCCTTGGGCAGCACGCGCGACATGTTCTCGATCCAGCACGGGATCAGCTCGACCTGCGGCCGCGCCATCGACAGATTGTAGAGCCCGGAGCGGAAGGCCAGCAGCGGCTCCTCGGTCATGTTGCGGGTGCCCTCGGGAAAAAGGATCAGCGAGTGGCCCTGGTCGAGAACCGACAGCATGATCTCGATCGGATTTTCCTCAGGCTTGGTCCATTGCCGGTTGATCAGCACCGACGACAGCATGTCCTCGGCAATGAAGCGGCGCAGCCGCGACTTTCCCCAGTATTCGCCGGCAGCGACCGCGTGGGTGATCGCGCGCTCCTTTTCGCTGAGGCAGGCCGACAGCAGGATGAAGTCGCCATGGCTGGTGTGATTGGCGAAATAGATGCGCTGCCGGTCGGACGGCAGGCTGCCGCTCCATATCGGACGCACGCCGGTCACCATCCAGGCCAGCGCCGAGAGGCCGACGGAGGTTACCGTCTGCAGCAAGGTGAAGGTTTTCAGCGAAAGCTTGTTCATCGCGGCGCCCAAAACCCCGCCGCCAGAAGTGCTACGGCAAACAGGGCGAGGGCCGCACGCTGCTTGAACAGCAAGCGGCTTGTGCCAGCCATGCGGTCATCGAGCGTGCGTGTCGTGGACGCGGCGGGTTTCAGGCGCATGCGCGCCAGCATGTCATCCACCGCGGCGCCGCCGGAAACCTCGTCGTCGTGGCTCGCCATCAGCCGGAAGAGCAGCGCATCGAACGCCAGCAATGCCGACAGCGCCAGCACGGCGACAGCGCTCGCGGCGGTGATCGACAAGGCGACGGCCGCAGGCAAGGTCTCGAAGGCTCCGCGCGCCGACGCGGCCAGGGGCCCAAGGATATTTGCGGCGATCACGAGCGCAGCCGGCCATGCGGCCTGCTGCATCAGCATGCGGGCGAAGCGGTCGGCGCCTTCCTGGTAAGCATTGCTGGTCATGACGCCGCCTGCTCCGTGGTCTCGGCAAGATGAACCGGCCGGCCGGCTGCCATCAGCATCTCGCGGGCAAGCGTCGGCGTCTTGGCCCTGCAGGTCGCAACCAGCCATTCGGCGACGACGCCGGCGCTCCTCTGGAAGCCGAGCGCACAGCACACCAGCACGGTGCCATCGCGGCGCGCACTCTCCAGTGCGCTGGCGGCCTGTTGCTGTATCGACGCCGGCGGCGGCAACAGGTCGATCATCGGAAAGCTGATCCAGCGGCAATCGGCTCCTGCCGGCTTTTCAAATTCGGCGGCGAGGTCGATGATCGTGCCGAAGCTGTTGGCCTCGCTTGCCGTGGGAAAGCGCCCGAGAAAAACGCCATCGGCAACCGCCACCCGGGGAGCAAGATTACGCGTCCAGGCCCACATGTTTGCCCTGGCGCCGAGCCGGTAGGGCAAGAGCAGAATACGGCTTGCAAGCGTGATGCTGCCATCGGCGGATTTCTGGAACACCTTCGAGCCGGACCCGGCATAGGCGAAGGCGACGATGGCCAGCGCCAGCGCCGGCCAAAGCAGGAAGAGCGCGACGGCACAGAAGAAGGCGCCGAGCGCGGCAGCGGCCAGGGCAAGGACAGCACCGAGCGCATAGAACCGCGCCAGCCGCCGCGCCTTCGCATCGCTGGTCAGCCGGACGCCTGAAAACGGCAACGCGCCGCTGCGGGGAAACAGCCACAGCGCGAAAAACCCGAGCAGCGCGCCGGTCGGGATGTCGATGAAATGATGCTGCCAGGTCGTCAGCACCGAAGCACCGATGAGGAAGCACCAGCCATGCCAGACCGGCAGGAGAAAGCCGCCGAGCCGGTTGCGCCAATGATCCCAGATGATCACCAACAGGGCGATGTGCAGCGAGGGCGCCTGGTTGAACGGCTTGTCGAAACCGCCGAGCACGGCAAACAGGAAGCCCGGCAGCCCGGTCGTTGCCGGCCGCACGAACGTCGCGGTCAGTGGGAACAGGATGAAGCAGGCAACGGCGACGATCTGCGCCGTGAGATAGCGCCCGGCCAGGCGGTCGACCCCTTGCCTGTTGTCGTTGAGCAGCAGCGACAGGCCGTAGAACAGGTTGATCGACCAATAGGGCACGATGGTCCAGGCGAGGAACGGGATGCTGTGTTCCCAGGAGAATACGATGCTGCCGACATCGTCGCGCCGCGACGCCAGCCAGTTGGCGAAGCCGTAGCTGAGGTAGAAGAACGGCGCCAGGAAGGCCAGCCAAAGGGCCGCCCTGACGACCACCCGTCCATAGGGCTCGTCGCGCGCGGTGGATGCAAGCGATGACACCATGCTGCTCAGCGGCGCCGCGCGACCGAGACGGTGAAGATGCCCCATTGGTCGATGCGCTGGTCGAGCTTGTCGAAGCCGGCGGCTTCGACAAGCTGGTCCATCTCGCCTTGCGTGCGCCGGCGCATCACCCAGGCCTCGCCGCCGCGATGCGAGGTCAGGCTGCGGGCGATCATCTCGAGCTGCGGATGCCAGGGCTGGTTGGTGTAGAGCAAAAGACCCCCCGGCTGCATGGCGCTGGCCAATCCGCCGAGCGAGCGGGCGATCATCGCATTGTCGGAGAACAGCTCGTAGAGGCCGGAGACGATGGCGAGGCCGGGCGCCGGATCGATCGAGCCGAGCATATCGGCATCGAAGGCGTCGGCGCGTTGGAACGAGACATCAGCCGGCAATTGCCGTTCGGCGATCAACTTGCGGCCAAGCTGCACGTTGAGGTCGGAATAATCCTGCAGGCGCACGCTCGCCGGCTGGTCGGGGCTCTTGACGATGGCATCGAGAACATAGCGGCCGTGGCCGGCGGCGATGTCGAGAATGTGCGCCGGGCGGCCTGCGGCCTTGAGCGTCATCAGGCACGAGCCGATCAGTTCCTCGAGATGCAGCTTGCGCTGGCGGATGCCGCGCCAGCCTATGGCCTCCAGGAAGATGCGGTCGATGACACGGCCAAGGGGTGTGAGACCCCGCGCGTCGTTCTCATAGACATAGTCCAGCGTCGAGCCGGAATCGAAGCCGGTGGCGATGCCGGTTTTCATGCCCTGCGAGATCCAGGCGCCCATGCGGATGGAGGCACGGCTGAATGCCCAGTAGAGGCCTTTGGGCGACAACAGATCGAGCGGCGAGGCAAGCCTATCGGCCTCGTCGCGGGTGTAGCCGGCAATATCCGCCTGCTTCAGGTCGACCGGCGCATCCGATGCCGCGAACTGCCTGGCCAGGAATGGCCGGATCAGGTCGAGGGCCTGCGCCCGATCGCGCTCGCCCAGCGTGTCGTGGAAGAAGCCCGGCAACACATGGCGTTCCTTGGCGCGGCTGCCGAGATTGACGAAGAACTCATGCTGCGGACCGTGGCGCACCACCCAGTCGCTGCCCGAAAGCAGAAGCTGCGTCGGCACGGTGATGGCGCGGGCGTCAGCGACGATCCGCGCGGCATACTGGTACAGTTCGACCAGGATGTTGGAGGCGATCGGCCGTGTGATCAGCGGATCGCTCTCGAAGGAGGCGATGCGCACGAGATCATGGGTCAGGAATTTCGCCTTGACGTAGGAATTGACGAAGAAGCGGCCCTTGATCTTCTGCCAGAACGCAATGCCTTCCCTGGCGAAGGGCACGTAGAGTTTTACCGAGAAGGCCGGTGAGGCCAGCACCATGGCGCGCAGCTTCGGGGCATAATCATGCACCCAGGCTGCGGCGAGCACGGCGCCGAAGGATTGCGCGATCAGCGCGATATCCCGCGTGGCGAAGCCATCCCTGGCGGCGATCTCGCCCATGAAACAGTCGATGTCGCGCACCAGGGCCGAGAAGGAAGGGGCATAGCCGCGCTCGCCGGACGAGCGGCCATTGCCGCGGGCATCCCACGCATAGAAGGCGTGGTCCGGCATCCGCAATTCATCGACGAGGTGCGCCATGCGGCCGCCATGTTCGTGGCCGCGGTGGAAGAGCACCACCGCGCCCTCGGCATCCGCGGACGCCGCCGGCCAGAACCGGTAGAAGATCTCCGTCCCGTCATGGCTGCGGAAGACCCGCTCCTGCGCTTGCCGCTCAAGGCTTTGCGTGGGCGCGGCGGCGATCGGCTCGTGCATCATGGTCTTTCCCTCTGGCGGCATAGCGAGCCTCGATGCTCAGCTGGCGCTGCCAATAAGGCCGGCGCGTATCCGGTTTATGGCGGTCAGCAGCGAAAGCGTTGCCAGGGCCGGAAACACAAATGGCGCGATGGAGGCCGGCCAGAGCCCGGCGGCGCACAGCACGGCGACCACGCCGAGCGCCAGCGCCCTGTCGCTCTTGCCGAACGGCCCGGCATAGTTGCGTCCGACCTTGGCGGCGATGCCGAGCACGCCGGCGAACTCGGTCAGCGCCGCCGATATCGCGAAGGCGATGACGCCCCATGCGCCAAATTCCGGAAAGACGGCAAAAGGGAGAATCAGCGCGAAGTCCGAAACGACGTCGCAAAACTCGTTCAGATACATGCCGAGCGTCGAGGCCTGCCCGTGTTCCCGCGCCAGCATGCCATCCACGGCATTCAGCGCCATTCGCACGAACATCACCGCGGGAATCAACAGCAGCAGCCAGCGCCATTCATGCAGAACCGCGATGGCCGCTCCTGCCGCCATCGACATCAACGCCGCCAGGATGGTTATGCTGTTTGCAGTGACCCCGATTGCCGCCAGCCGATTGACCAGCGGCCGCAGCCTTCCCTGGAAAGCCGGCTTGAGAGCGTAAAGCGTCGGCATTTTCGTGATCCCCCGATCCTGACCAACGGCTGTACATCAATATGTCAGACACGACCAGCATGACGTGGCGGAGCGGCTATGCCGACTGGCATGGCGACCAGGCGCTCACCAATCGCTAACCATGACTGCATCGCATGGCTGTCATGCGCATTTGCCGGCTTCTTGTGCAACGCGGCATCTTGAATAGTAAGCACGCTTATTATATATCCCGCTCATGGTTTCCGATGGCATCGACAGATTGGGCTTCTTGATCCACGACGTGCAGCGCCTGATGCGCAAGCGCTTCGAGGCGAGGGCCAGTGGCTTGGGGCTTTCTTCGGCGCAATGGCGGCTTCTGGTCCGCGTTGCCAAGGAAGACGGCGTCGCGCAGGCGCGGCTGGCCGAACTTCTCGAAATCGAGCCGATCAGCGTTTCTCGCCTGGTCGATCGCATGGAGGAGGGCGGCTGGATCGAGCGTCGTCCCGACGCCACCGATCGCCGGGTGCGCATGATCTTCCTGACGCCCAAGGCGAGCGAAGCCTACGCCGTGATCAAGAGCATTGCCGGGGAAGTCTACGAGGAATCACTGGTCGGCGTGAAGCCGGAAGCCCGCCGTGTCCTCATCGAGGGGCTTGAAGCGATGGTCCGGAACCTGACCGACGACGAGACGCCGTCCATTGAAAAAGTAAAGACAGAAGGCGCAGCAGCATGAACGCGGTAGCCAAGATAGACGAGAAAGTGACCGAGCTGGAAATGGAAGCGCCGGAGAAGCCGGCCGCCGCCCCGGTGACGGTTGCTCCCCCGGTGCAGCCAGCCCTGACCCCTGTGAAGAAGAAGCGCCGGCTGGGTCGCTTTCTGCTGATGGTCGCACTGCCTGCCGCACTGGCTGCCGGCGGCGGCTATGTCTGGGTCACCGGCGGCCGCTACCAGGAGACGGAGAACGCCAATCTGCAGCAGGCCAAGGTCTCGATCGCTTCCGACACGGCCGGGCGTATCGTTCAGGTCGACATCGCCGACAACCAGCTGGTCAAGCAGGGTGATGTGCTGTTTGCCATCGACCCCGAGCCATACCGGATCGCGCTGGCCCAGGCCGACGCGGCGGTTGCGGGAGCGCGTCTCAATGTCGAGCAGTTGCGCGCGGCTTATGGCCAGTCCATGGCTCAGCAAAAATCCGACACCAGTCAGGTCGCCTTCGCCCAGTCGCAGTTCGACCGCGCCGCCGACCTTGCCCAGAAGGGCATCAACGCCAAGTCGTCACTGGACGAGGCCAAGAACGATCTCGACAAGGCCAAGCAGCAATTGGCCGTTGCCGAGCAAGGCATCATCAGCGCCAAGGCAGCGCTTGGCGGCAACCCCGACATCGAGACCGACAAGCACCCGACCGTGATGGCCGCGCTCGCCGCGCGCGACAAGGCGGCCTACGACCTGGCGCGGACCACGGTCAAGGCGCCGGCCGACGGCGTCGTCAGCCAGGCTTCCTCATTCAAGGTCGGCCAGTATGTCGGTTCCGGCACGCCGCTGTTCTCGCTGGTCGAGACCGGCGACACCTGGATCGCCGCCAATTTCAAGGAAACGCAGCTCACCCACATGAAGCCCGGGCAGAAGGCTGATATCGTGGTCGACACCTATCCGGGGCGCACCTTCGAAGCGACGGTCAAGGCGATCGGCGCCGGCACGGGAGCGGAATTCTCGCTCCTGCCGGCCCAGAATGCCACCGGCAACTGGGTCAAGGTCACGCAGCGCATTCCGGTGCGTCTCGAACTGACCGATGCCGGCGCCAAGATGGCGTTGCGCACCGGCATGAGCGCCACCGTTACCGTCGACACCGGCGTGGCGCGTGGCCTGCCGTCGATCTTCGGTCACGCCACGGCTGGCGAGACCGCGCAGTAAAGTCAGCGGAATCCCGCGGGGACCTGCGGGTGGAAGCGAGTAGCAGGATTGGTCTGATGGAGGAGTGGGAAGGATCAGCGTCTGGGCGAAGCCGCCGCGCGGCTTGACCGGAATCTGAAATCTTCGGCACGGACCCGTCGGTCCTCATGTTTCCGGGCGGCAGGCATCCGCTCATCAGAGACTTTCGGTCGATGTAACCCCCACATCGATAATCGCGTCCCACCGCGATGAAGGTCTCTCAACGGAAGGCTTTGCCGCCCGGAAACCCGTTGTACACGTTTTTGTTACCTGCTGGAAGTTCCACGTCATGAGCACGCCCGAACCCTTCAAAGAAGTGCCGCATCGCGGCCTGATCACGGTCGCGCTCATGCTGGCGACGATCATGCAGGCGCTCGACACGACGATCGCCAACGTCGCGCTGCCGACCATGACCGGCGATCTCGGCGCCTCGCCGGACAACATCAACTGGGTGCTGACCTCCTACATCGTCGCCGCCGCCATCATGACGCCGGTGACCGGCTGGCTGGCCGATCGCTTCGGCCGCAAGGAACTGTTCCTGGGGGCGGTTGTCGGCTTCACCGTGTTCTCGATGCTGTGCGGTATTGCCTGGAGCCTGGAGAGCATAGTGTTCTTCCGGCTGATGCAGGGCGTGTTCGGCGCCGCCATCGTGCCACTGTCGCAAACCTTCCTGCTCGACATCAACCCCAGGGAACGCCACGGCCAGGCAATGGCCATCTGGGGCGCCGGCATCATGCTGGGGCCAATCCTGGGCCCGACGCTCGGCGGCTGGCTGACCGAGAATTTCAACTGGCGCTGGGTGTTCTTCATCAATTTGCCGGTCGGCATCATCGCCTTCCTCGGCATGGCCGCCTATCTGCCGGCGGTTGCCCGGCGGGTGCGCGGTTTCGATTTCTTCGGCTTCGCCATGTTATCGCTCGGTGTCGGTGCGCTGCAGCTGCTGCTCGACCGCGGCGGCGAGGTCGACTGGTTTTCCTCGATCGAGATCTGGATCGAGCTTGCTCTTTCCCTCACCGGCTTTTGGATGTTCATCATCCACACGATGACGGCGGAACACCCCTTCATCGATCCCAAGATCTTCCTCGATCGCAATTTCGTCACCGGGCTGGCGTTCATCTTCGTCATGGGCGTGCTGATCCTGGCCTCGATGTCGCTGCTGCCGCCGATGCTGTCGACCATCTTCGGCTATCCAACCGTCACCATCGGTGTCGTCTTGGGGCCGCGCGGTGTCGGCACGATGATTTCGATGCTTGTCGTCGGGCGGCTCATGAGCAGGATCGACGCCAGGATTCTTGTCGTCATCGGCTTTCTGCTGACAGCGCAGTCGCTCTACACCATGTCCACCTTCACGCCGCAGATGGACAATTGGCTGATCCTCAGCTCCGGCGTCATCCAGGGCCTGGGCATGGGCATGGTGTTCGTGCCACTGTCGACGGTCGCCTTCGCCACGCTGGATGTGCGCTTCCGCACCGACGCCACGGCTTTGTTCAGCCTGGTGCGTAACCTCGGCTCGTCCATTGGCGTGTCGGTCGTGACGGTTCTGATGGTGCGCAACACGCAGGTCAATCATTCCGAGCTTTCGGCCTTCATCAATCCGTTCAACCCAAATCTGTGGGCGGTCTCCCCGGCGGCCGCAAGCGGCGATCCAACGGCGCTGTCGCAAGTCGACCGCATGGTCAATCTCCAGGCGATGATGATCTCCTACGTCAATGACTTCAAAATACTCATGGTGATGACGCTGCTTGCCATCCCGTTTGTTTTCCTGCTGCGCAAGCCAAAGCAGGCGCCTGCCGCTGGCGCACCAGCCGCGCACATGGACTAGATGCCGTTGCGCTGGAGGTTGTATGTCTCCGTGGCAGCCAGTCTGGAGATCATGATCATACAGCCTGCATTCTCAACTATCCCAGTAGCGGATGGCGCAGTGGCGATCGCCTCGGGCGGTTGTCGGCCGAATTCATCCTGATGTTGAAGAATACTGAGTCTGGAAGCTCAAAAGAGGTTCGAGAACAGCCCTTGGCTTCAGGTATCGAGGCTCCGCAGCCTCGATCTCGATCCAGTTC
The DNA here is from genome assembly GCF_040317725.1 of Mesorhizobium sp. M1396. Taxonomy (NCBI): domain Bacteria; kingdom Pseudomonadati; phylum Pseudomonadota; class Alphaproteobacteria; order Hyphomicrobiales; family Phyllobacteriaceae; genus Mesorhizobium; species Mesorhizobium sp. M1396. The sequence continues at coordinate 18,447 of NZ_JAMYLA010000057.1, forward strand.
ATCTGTCATTAGTATATCCGTAACACTATGGGGACTTCCGTCTGCAAGTGAGCGGTATTTTCCCATGCGCCAAATCGGAGGAACTCTGTTTGGTCACGAAATCATCCAGGCTAGCCACCGAGGTGCCCGAGTCGAGCGGCCTGGCCGCACTGGCAAAACTGGCTACGGCTTCCTACGAAACCCTTGAGCACGAGCTTCGAGCTACGATCGTCGGGCTCGAAGGCCAGGCGCTCCGTTTCAAGACGGTGATCGACAACATATCGCAAGGCATTTGCTTTTTCGACGCCGATGAACGTCTGATCTTGTCTAACCGTCGCTATGCGGAGATCTACCGCATTGCGGTGGAGCAATTGCAGCCGGGCCTGACACTGGGTGAAATCGTTGAGCGACGCGTCGCTGCCGGAACATCCGCTATGGCTGCCGACGCCTATCTAGCATTGGCCCGGTCGGTCAATTCGAGTGTCACTTCAAGAATCTGGACCGCCAACCTCACCGATGGCCGGACAATCCAGGTCTGCCACCAACCTATGCCCGACGGCGGCTGGGTTTCCACGCATTCGGACGTTACGGAACTCGCGGCCAATCGCCAGATTGTCAATGAACGCATCTCGCTGCAGACGCTGATCGACTGGGTGCCGGGCTATCTATGGGTCAAGGACACCGAAAGCCGCTTCGTGATGGTCAACAGGGCCCTTGCGTCCGACAATGGCCGGGACAAGACAAGCGACATGATCGGCTTGACCGACTTTGATCTCCATGCTCCCGAACTTGCGCAGAAATTTCGCCTGATCGAACAGAACGTCCTCACCGGCGGACAGCCGATGATCGACGAGGAGGAGTTTGTTGTCGATGCGTCCGGCGTCGGCAAGTGGTTCTCGTCGACGAAGGTGCCGCTGCGCAATGTTAAAAATGAGATATTCGGTCTAATTGGCATCGCCCACGACATCACTGCCCGCAAGCAAGCCGACGTCCTCCGTGACGGGCAAGCGCAAATCCTGGAAATGATCGCGATGAGTGCTCCGCTCGAGGACGTGCTCGACCGCCTCATGCGTCTCGTGGAATCCCAGCTGACAGGCATATTCGGTTCCGTCTTGCTCCTCGACAAGGACGGCAGCCATTTGCGGCACGGTGCGGCGCCGAGCCTGGTGAAAGGCTATACGAACGCCATCGATGGCATCGCCATCGGTCCCAAGGTCGGATCGTGCGGGACCGCGGTCTATCGGCGGGAGCCGGTCATTGTCGCCGACGTCATACAAGATCCGCTGTGGGAGGATTACCGCGAACTGGTGGCGGTATACGGTTATCGTTCTTGCTGGTCGACCCCGATCCTGTCGCATCAGGGCGCGGTTTTGGGTGTCTTTGCAATGTATTCGATGACGGTGCGTGAACCGGTCGAGGCCGAGACCCGGCTGATTGATTTCACGACCCGCATCGCCGGTATAGCGATCGAGCGCAAACTGGCTGAAGACCAAATCCACTTCATGGCAAATCATGACGTGCTTACCGGGCTTCCTAATCGCGCCTTGCTGGAGGACCGGCTTTCTCAAGCCATCTTGTACGCGCAGCGATACGATCGCTGGGTGACGCTGGTGTTCATCGATCTGGACAATTTCAAGCTCGTCAACGACACGCTTGGCCACAATGCCGGAGACGAGCTCCTGAAGACCGTCGCCAGCCGTATGGTCGAATGCGTAAGGGCGACCGACACCGTTGTGCGACTTGGCGGCGATGAATTTGTGATCGTCCTGTTCGACCAGCCCACCGATGTCGATCTCATCTCCCAGAGCTTGCAGAAGATCCGGGCCGCGATCGCGGAGCCGGTTCATCTCGGAGAGCATCAGCTACGAACAACCGCCAGCATCGGCATCGCAAACTATCCCAAGGATGGAGCGAACCCGGAAACACTCCTGGCCAATGCCGATGCAGCCATGTATCGCGCGAAAGAGTTCGGCCGCGACAATTTCCAGTTCTACGCTCCCGAATTCAACTCAAGGGCTCATGAAAAATTCGTGCTTCAAGAGGAATTGCGAAACGCCTTGGCCGCCTCGGAATTCGCGCTGGTCTACCAGCCGCAAGTTGATCTTCGCTCGGGGCGTGTCTTTGCGGTGGAAGCGTTGATACGCTGGAACCACCCAACACTGGGCCTGATAGCGCCGACCAGCTTCATTCCTGCGGCCGAGGAGACAGGTCTGATCGTGCCGATCGGCGATTGGGTCCTGCACGAAGCCTGTCGACAGAACAAGGCCTGGCAGGATGCGGGTCTGCCGCCGATGACGGTTTGCGTGAATGTGTCGGCTCGGCAATTCAGGGAAAGGAACCTGATCGGACGTGTCGTCAATGCACTCCAGGAGAGCGGCCTTGAGGCAAGCTATCTGGAGCTGGAGTTGACCGAAAGCCTCATCATGCAGGACACCGATTTGGCGGTCGCGACGATGAACGAACTGCAACATCTTGGCGTTCAGATATCGATCGACGATTTCGGGACGGGCTATTCCAGCCTCAGCGCACTCAAGACGTTTCCAGTTGCGCGGCTAAAGATCGACAAATCTTTCATCAACGACGTCGCCGATGACGAAAACGATCAGGCTGTTGCGAGCGCCGTAATTTCGTTGGGTCAAAAGCTGAACATGAGAGTTATCGCCGAAGGCGTCGAAACCGACGATCAAATCGCCTTCCTGCGCAAGAACAATTGCGATGAAATGCAGGGATATCACTTCAGCAAACCGGTCTCCGCACGGGACATCGAGACCTTGCTCAACCCGAAGGATTGACGGATCAGCCATTGATCCGCCGCGCAGCTTGACGAAGAAGCCGGCGGCCGACGGCGATACGCCTGCTGCTATTTCCCGAGCACGAGGCTCCAGTAACGGAGGTTGCTATCGCTGCCATCGCGCACATAGGCAAGGCCGAAGCGGGTGAAGCGCGGATCGAGCATATTGCGGCGATGGCCGGCTGAATGCACCCAGGTATCGAACAGCTTCTGCAGGTCGAAACGGCCCTCGGCGATGTTCTCCGCGGCCGCACCCGCAATGCCATTGTCTTTGACGCGCGAGGCGAAATCCTTGCCCCATCCGGTGGTGTGGCTCATGCGACGGCGTTGCGCCATGTAGCCGGCCTGCTGCAGGGCGGCCTGTTCGAGCTGCCGGTCGGGGACCAGCGCCGCGAGTCCGGCCGAAGCGCGGATGCCGGCCAGCGTGCCGGTGGCGGATGAGGAAACCCCGGCGCCTCCGCCGGTCGGCAGCGAAACGGTGCCGCAGGCGGCAAGCCCGGCCAACGCGGCAAGGCCGACGCCCTTCAGCAGCATGCGCCTGTTCAGATTCGGGATCGGGTGGTTTTCGATTTTCGCAACGGTCATGCCCACCTGAAATAGTGGCGATCATGGCTTTTGCCGGGCAGGGCGGCGAAAACCGCGGTGGAATCGACGATCCTAGGCGGCTGTGTCGAGATTTGCGTCCGAGGTTGGATTACCGCCCATCCGATCGTCTTCCGTATGCACCCACCAGGCGCCGAGCGCATCGATCAGCGGCACAAGCCCGCGACCCGGCGCGGTAAGATCGTATTCAACGCGCAACGGATAGCCCGAATACACCGTTCGCCGCACGATACCGGCGTCCTCCAGCTTGCGCAGTTCCAGCGCCAGAATGCGGTGCGAGACCGTTGGGTTGTTGCGCCTCAGGTCGCTGAACCGCTTGGTCCCGTCCTTCAGATAATAGAGCAGCAAGGTGGGCCAGCGGCCGCTTAGCACGCGCATGGTCTCTTCGATCGGGCAGCGTGAGACGACGTCTTTCATGGGTAGTCCCTGGTTACAAAATTGTGCGTAATTTACATGGGGCGACCAGCGTTTAGGGTCAAGTTTCGCTGCGCGGCGTGATCCCTTCAATCATGGAAGAAAACAAATGGAACCTATCCTCCTTTATGGCTTCCCGGCGGGAAGCTCGATGGGGCTCGTCGCCGCCTTTGAACGCGTCGGGCAGCCTTATCGCCTGTGTCGCGTCGATATGCTCACCGAGATGAAGAACGATGCATATGCCAGCATCAACGACCGTCAAGAAACTCCGGTTTTGATCACCGACGAAGGCGCGGTGCTCACCGAGACCATGGCCATCGCCGCTTGGGTCGAAGCCCGCGACACGCAACGTCGCATCAGCTTCGACCCGCGCACGCCGCAAGCCGACCGCATGCATCAGTTGATGGCCTTTGTGAACACCGGATTCACCGCCGCCTTCAGCCCGCTCTGGGCGGCATTGGAAATGGCCGCGGATGAACCGGTTCTGAAGGCGACTTTACGCGACTTCGGCCGCAAGGCCGTAGCCAAACGCCACGACCGCCTTGAAGCGATGATCACCGATACGGACTTTCTGGTCGGCGATCGACTGACGCTGGCGGATACCACGCTGATTGGCGTGGCCCGATGGGCGGAGTTCCACCAGGCGATCGACGGCGCTGCCTATCCCAGGCTGGCCGGGTTGCGCCGACGCATCGAGGCCGAACCGGTGGTGCGATATGCCCTGGCTGTCGAGGATGGCGAAAGGCCTGCTGGTTCGGGCGCCTGCCTTGGCCATGTGCCGCTGGCCGAGGTGATCGATCGCTTCGCCGCCTGACGCGCTTCAGGTATTTTCAACCGCGCGGCGCCGACATGCCTGGCGCCGCGCCACTGCAAACCCGGTTACCGATCCGGGGAGAGAGCCGGAATCAACTCAACCGATCAATGGACTTGGCGACAAGCGGCCCTAAATCGACTAGAATTGCGCTTGAACGAGAAGTGGCAGCTACGGGCGGCCATCCTGGCGGTGACCGCCCCGATACACGGGAGGATGGTTATGGCCGGCTTTCATGTCATGGCGGACGCACGTGGAATGCATGTGCAGCCAAAGGTGCGTCGCATCACCACCTCGGACCTTTGGGATGCACTGCGCCTCGGCGCCGAGGATTTCTGGGCAAAGCCATCGCACTACGTGTTCCTGTGCCTGATCTATCCCATCGTCGGCCTGATCCTGACGCGGTGGACGTCGTCTGGCGCCAATGCCATCCAGCTTATCTATCCCTTGATGTCGGGGTTCGCACTTGTCGGCCCGTTCGCCGCGCTCGGTCTGTACGAGATCAGCCGCCGGCGCGAGCTCGGCATGAACACTTCCTGGTGGCATGCCCTTGACGTGCGGCGCTCGCCGGCGATTCCGTCGATCGCGGTGATCGGCATCATGCTGGTCGCGCTGTTCCTGTTGTGGCTGTACACCGCCCAGTCGATCTACACCGGCCTGTTCGGCGACCGGCCCCCGGCATCGATCGGCGGCTTCGTCCGCGAGGTGTTGACGACCGGCAAGGGCTGGACGCTGATCCTTGCCGGCAATGCCGCGGGCTTTGTCTTCGCCGCGGTCGTGCTGGCCACCACCGTGGTTGCCTTCCCGTTGCTGCTCGACCGCGATGTCGGCGCCGTTTCGGCCATCGAGACCTCAGCGCGGGCGGTCATGACCAATCCGCTGCAGATGGCGCTATGGGGGCTGATGGTCGCCGTGCTTCTGGTGATCGGCTCGATCCCGCTGTTTGCCGGGCTCGCGGTGGTCATGCCGGTACTCGGCCATGCCACCTGGCATCTCTACCGCAAGGTGGTCGAGCCGGAGCGGGAGCAGCAGATAAGGCGACCGATGTAACGAAGCGCTCTCAGCGCTGCGCGTCGGTCGCCATCTTCAGCGCCAATGCCGCCAGCACGGTGCCCATCATCCAGCGCTGGATGACCAGCCACAAGGGCCGTCCGGCGAGGAAAGTTGCGATCGAACCGGCCGTCACCGCGATGATGGCATTGACGGTAAGGCTGATCGTGATCTGCGTGGCGCCCAGCACCAGAAGCTGCGACAGGACATGGCCTTTGCCCAGGCTGATGAACTGCGGCAACAGCGACAGATAGAGCACGGCCACCTTCGGATTGAGCAGATTGGTCATCAGGCCCATCGCGAACAGCTTGCGTGGCCGGTCCCTTGGCAGTTCGCGCACCTGGAATGGCGAACGCCCGCCCGGCTTCACCGCCTGCCAGGCAAGCCACAGGAGATAGAGCACACCGGCAAAGCGCAGCGCGTCATAGGCATAGGGCACGGCGAGCAGCAGCGCGGTGATGCCGAAGGCCGCCGCCAGCACATAGAAGAGAAAGCCGAGCGCCACGCCACCGAGCGAGATCAACCCGGCCTTCGGTCCTTGCGACAGGGATCGCGAGATCAGGTAGATCATGTTGGGGCCTGGCGTCAGCACCATGCCGAGGCAGACCAGGGCGAAGGCGAGATGATTGGCGGTTTCGGGCATCGGTTCGTTTCCCTAGCGGGCTGCCGTGGGTACGTGATCCCGCGAGCGGTCAACATGTGCCTGTCCCGGCAGGCACGCGCAAGGGCATGACGACGCCAGCCGTTGCGCCAGTTGGTTGCCCGTGCCTCTGGATCAGCCGACGATGCGCAGGTTCGTTGCCGATTTCCTTGCTCGGATCCGTCGGATCCTCGCGGAAGCGTGAAACGGGTGTGCAACCCGCGCCTCACTATCGGCGGCCGCCCTAAATGTGGGCCAAACGTTCGGAGGCGTCTCTCATTTGGCGAGAGTAATGCGGCGGCTGGCATACATCTCGCGATTTCCAAGAGCGGCCGTGCAATCCGTTCTGACGGATGAGTTTCCCGTCATCTGCACGGTCTTGCCAACAAGCCTCAGGCAGTCGCCTTGGCTGCTCATATCTGAGTTGCCGGCGTAGGAAATGGGAGCGTCAGGCGCATAGATGAAACCGCTGATCACGGAATTCGCGCCGCCATTCAGCGTCAAGGCGGACGTGTTCCCGCGATCCTCGAAAATGGTGATGCCGGCATAGGGGCCGCTGGTGGGCGGGGAAAGGTTAACCTGCTCATTGGCATTTATGTAGATCTGTGCGCCTTCCGTGAGGAATATGGTCACGCCCTGGCCGGTCAGGCTACCGTTGCCTCCGGGCTTGATGGCGGTGCCGCGCAGGATGTAGACGCCCGGATCAAGTGTTATGTCTCCCGACAATGTTTTGTCGCAATAAGTGCCAGGTGACAGCGTGTAGGTTTTGCCGTTCGGGACCGGCAGACACAATGTGAAGGCGGGAGGGACGACGTCGGCCAAAGGATCAAACGATGCATATTGATGCTCGAGCGGCGTTCCACAGGTGAGATTGGCGCTGGGTGGCGAAAGCCCGGAAGTGCCGCCGACAGTCGAGACGCAGCCCGCTGAAACCAGCGCGGAACCGCCTCTGCTCACGGCATCGGACGCATCGGAGTTTGCCGCGATTACGCAGTTGGCCATCGAGACATTGGTCGAGCCCTGCAGGCTCACGGCGGCCGATGCCTGCGGATCGAGCGCCAGCACGCAGGCTTGCGCGCCGGGCTCCAGTTTGACTGAGGCTGAGCGGTGAGCCTGCCAGGAGGGCGCGCCGCGGATGAAGCTTGCACGGCTGATGCTGGACGAAACCGAGATGTAGTAGGCGCTCGCGTCCCCACTTGCCGCAGCCGAAAAGGTGGAGACGCTGCCCGAATATTCTTGCTGGTCGGCGGCGCTCATGTTGGCCGAGAAAAATGTCAGCCCGAGCGCCCGGACATCACCTGCCGTCATGCCGGGTGAGTACTTCGTGGCGACGGCAAGCCCAGCCGCGTCCAGTGAGTTCTGCAATTGCGCGGCGTCGTCGCTCGTGCCCACCAGATCCATGATGCCGGCCACGCTAACCATTATCGGCAGCATCGCCATGGCGGTCGCCAAAGCAAAGTTGCCGCGCCTGTCGCGCGCGAATCTGAGGATCATCGCCTTCAGCATCCCTGCCTAGAAACCAGTTTTCGGCATGACAATGCTGACAAAATGCTAAATTTCATGTTGCTGGATGCCTCAAAGACCGGCCAGCTCTTTGATGGCTCGTTAACTATGCCGGCTCCGACGGCACAATACGCCGTGTGACAACCCGCTGAAGCTTGGAAGACACTAGCGCCGCGGTCCTTTGCGCGAGGCATCCACTACCGCTCTCACGGCCACGCCGAAAGCTGGTGACAGGCCGGAGCGGTTCGGCTAATCCGAACCGGCCGCGCGACCGTCGGCCGTGGTGCTCGTATGATCATGACTGAAGGAAATGGCATGGCGGATTCGCCTGAAATCATCGGCTCGCTCGAAGACGTGTCGAAGGCCTATTCGGCAATCCTGTGCGATGTCTGGGGCGTGGTCCACAATGGCGAGAGGCATTTCCCCGTGGCGGCCTCGGCGCTTGCGAGGGTTAGAGAGGCGGAAATTCCCGTCGTCCTGATCACCAATTCGCCGCGCAGAAGTGCCGATGTCGTGGCGCAGATGAACGTGATCGGTGTTCCACCCTCAGCCTACGACCGGGTGGTCACGTCAGGCGACGTGACCCGGGATTTGATCGCCGAGGGCCCGCGCAAGATTTTCCATATCGGCGCCGACCGTGACTTCACGCTCTATGAAGGTCTCGACGTCGAGCTTGTCGAGGAGTTCGAGGCGTCCGGCGTCGTCTGCACCGGTCTGTTCGATGACGAGGTCGAGAAGCCCGAGGATTACACCGAGCTTCTGCGGCGATTGCGCGCCAGGAACCTGCCTTTCATTTGTGCAAATCCCGACATCGTGGTCGAGCGTGGCGAACGCCTCATCTGGTGTGCCGGCGCGCTGGCACGCGATTATGCCCAACTCGGCGGCCGCACATTGATCGCCGGAAAACCCTACGCGCCGATCTACGACGTCGCCATGAAGGAGATTGTGGAGCTACTCGGCCGGCCGGTCGAACGCGGCCAGGTGCTGGCCATCGGCGACGGCATGATGACCGATGTGAAGGGCGCCGCCGACAATGGCTTCGACGTTCTCTATGTCTCCGGCGGTATCCATGCCCGCGACTATGGCGATGCACTGCAACCGGATCCGGCAAGGCTGGCGACCTTCCTGGAAAAGCATGGATATCGTCCGGTGGCCGTCATTCCCAGACTGCGGTAGGTGACGATGGCAGCCTTCCAGCACGTTCTGGCAACAACTCCGCTGCCCGCCGACCTGCGCGGCGGCGTCGTGGCGATCGGCAATTTCGATGGTGTCCATCGTGGCCATCAGGCGGTGCTCGAGCGGGCATTGACCGAGGCCGGGCGGCGTGATGTGCCGGCCCTGGTGCTGACGTTCGAACCGCATCCGCGCAAGATATTCAGGCCTGATATACCCTTGTTCGTGCTGACGCCGCCGCCCATGAAGGCGCGCCTCCTGTCGCTACTGGGTTTTGCCGCGCTCGTCGAACAGCCGTTCACGCGCGACTTCGCCTCGCTGTCGGCGGAAGCGTTCGTGACCGATGTGCTGGAAAAGAACCTTGGCATTACCCACGCCGTGACCGGGTTCGATTTCCATTTCGGCAAGGATCGTCAAGGCGGTCCGGCCTACCTGATGGCGGCCGGTGAGCGTCACGGCTTCGGCGTCACGCTCGTCGACGCCTTCCGTGACGAGGGCGCCGAGGTGGTCTCATCCAGCCGCATCCGCGGGTTGCTGAGCGGGGGCGAGGTGGCCGAGGCCGCTGGACTGCTCGGCTATCGCTTCACCGTCGAAAGCGAGGTGGTCGGCGGACAGCAGCTCGGCCGCACGCTTGGCTTTCCCACCGCGAATATGAGGCTTTCAGCCGAAGCCGCTCTGAAGGAGGGCATCTATGCCGTCCGCTTTCGCCGCGCCGACGGGACACTTCACGACGGTGTCGCCAGCTTCGGCCGTCGCCCGACGGTCGACAGCAACGGCGCGCAGCTGCTGGAAACCTTCGTCTTCGATTTCTCCGGCGACCTCTATGGCGAGATCTGCCAGGTTTCCTTCTTCGGTTTCCTGCGTCCGGAGGTGAAGTTAGAAGGGCTCGATGCGCTGGTCGCGCAGATGAAGCGCGATGAAGCCGAGGCGCGCGCGCTGCTTGCCGGCGTCAAGCCGCTCTCCGACCTCGACGCGGCCATGGCTTTTTGAGCCAGGCGTGATCCCGGCTACTTCTTCAGTGCCAAACCAACGGCGATGAAGGTCCAGCCCTGGAAGATCAGGTCGATCGCCAGGAACAGCCCGAGCACCCACAGGCTGTTGACCGGCCAGCCCATGGCGATGACCAGGCCGGCAAGCGCGCTGATGACACCGGCCGCGACGACCCAGCCCCAGCCGCGCTGCGGCCGGTGGCTGTAGCCGACCCAGGCCCTGAGCACGCCTGACGCGACCAGCGCGATCGCCAGCAGGAACGTCAGTACCCGCCGAGGGCAGCGGATTGTCGAAAGCGAAGAAGCCGGCGACGGCGTAGAGCAATCCGCTGAGCAGCCAGTAGAAGAAGCGGCCCCAGGTTTTGACGCCGAACGCATGCACGATCTCGATGACGCCCGCCATCAGCATCAGCCATCCCACGACATAGACCGAGGCCACCGTGGCGATGAACAGATTGCCGAAGGCAACGCCGCCGAAGATGAGCAGCAGTACGCCGAGCGCGACAAACCACCCCCATTTTGTCCGTGTTTGTTCGATCGCGATTTTCAAGGCGTCGCCATGCAGGGTCATTGTCGCGGTCTCCACCAAGGGCTGCGGGGTACGGGCGGACGTTAGTCCCGGCGTCGGTCAACGTCCAGTCGATGGCCGGCAGTGGGGGATCGCCTGCAAACCACGAGCGGATGTCTCGGATTTTAAATCAAATTTTACCAAATGGCCGTCAAAGCTGTCATCGGTAACCGTGTGTGTTGTGTTAGTGGAGTGGCCATGAGTCCGGTCGGAAAAATCTCTCTGGTGTTGGCCGCTGCGCTGCTGGGTGGCGCGGGCGCTGCCAATGCGGGCGAGGGCAGTTGGCTGTCCGGCGACTGGTATCTGACCGTTGGCGCCACCGGCATGGTGGCGCCGAATTTCGAGGGCGGCAAGAAGTACCTGCTCAGCGCTTCGCCGATCATTTCGTTGGGCAAGGCCGGACCGGCGGCACGCTTCTCCTCGCGCAACGACAACATCTCGCTGGCGCTGGTCGACGATGGCGGTGTCCGCGCCGGCCTGACCGGCAAGTTCCTGTTTTCCCGCGACGATGACAACGCCGATGAGCTGAAGGGCCTCGATCCGGTGCGCTGGGGCGGCGAAGTCGGCGGCTTCTTCGAATTCTATCCGACGGATTGGCTGCGCGCCCGCGCCGAGCTTCGCCACGGCATCCGTGCCCACAACGGCTTTGTCGCCGACATCGCTGCCGACGCCTTCTACGATGTGACGCCAACCGTGCGGATTTCGGGCGGGCCGCGCGTGTCGTTCGCCTCGGCTGGTTATTTTGACGCCTATTATGGCGTCGACGCGCAGGAAGCCGTGGCCTCGGGCCTGAGCGAATATCACCCCGGTGGCGGCCTGAAATCGACCGGCGTCGGTGGCGCCATAACCTGGAAGGTGACCGAGCCGATGACCGCCAGCCTGTTTGGCGAATATTCCCGCCTGATGGGACCGGCGGCCGATTCCAGCCTGGTCAGGCAACGCGGCGACCGCAATCAGTTCATGATCGGCGTGTCGACCACATATCGCTTCGACTTCACGATGTAAGTGAATCGAACGAGACGCTTTATTCCTGCGCTCATCTCCGCTAAAAGCCGGGGCATGATGAGCTTTTCGCGCCTTTGCAGGCCGACGATACGAATTATGAGCCCGGTGTTCCGGGCGGCCTGAGCGCCGCCGGAGCCGCCGGGAATTTTGGCGTGCGCCATCTCGCGCTTTTTCCAGATCATAAGGCATGTCGCCCAAAAGTGGCCCCGGTTTTGGGAAAACGACATGCGCAAGAAGTAAAGTTCAACGCCCGAGCTCCTTTGCGGCCAGGCAATGCACATGGCAGACCAATGACCGATTCCCTCATGACCGACACCAAAGAAACGATCGACTATTCCAAGACGCTTTACCTACCGCAGACGGATTTTCCGATGCGCGCCGGCTTGCCGGAGAAGGAGCCGCTGCTGGTCCAGCGCTGGCAGGACATGGACCTCTACGCCAAGCTGCGCGAAAGTGCTGCCGGCCGCACGAAATACGTGCTGCATGACGGCCCGCCCTACGCCAACGGCAACATCCATATCGGCCACGCGCTGAACAAGATCCTCAAGGACGTCATCACCCGCTCGTTCCAGATGCGCGGTTATGACTCGAACTATGTGCCGGGCTGGGACTGCCACGGCCTGCCGATCGAATGGAAGATCGAGGAGCAGTACCGCGCCAAGGGCAAGAACAAGGACGAGGTGCCGGTCAACGAATTTCGCAAGGAATGCCGCGAGTTCGCCGCGCACTGGATCACGGTGCAGGGCGGCGAGTTCCAGCGGCTCGGCGTCATCGGCGACTTCAAGAATCCCTATACGACGATGGCTTTCCACGCCGAGGCGCGCATCGCCGGCGAGCTGTTGAAATTCGCCATGTCGGGCCAACTCTATCGCGGTTCCAAGCCGGTGATGTGGAGCGTCGTCGAGCGCACGGCGCTGGCCGAGGCCGAGGTCGAGTACCAGGATTATGAGTCCGACACGATCTGGGTGAAGTTTCCGGTCGCCAGCCTCGCTCGGTATGCCACCAATGTCATGGATGGTAAGCTCGCGAAATTAAATCCAGAACTCAACGAGGCATCGCTCGACCTGCTGCAGGCCCATGTCGTCATCTGGACGACGACGCCCTGGACGATCCCTGGCAACCGCGCCGTCAACTACTCGCCGCGCATCGCCTATGGCCTCTACGAGGTCACGGCGGCCGAGAACGCGTTCGGCCCGCAGCCGGGCGAAAAGCTGATCTTTGCCGACGCACTGGCCGAAGACTCCTCGGCCAAGGCCAAGGTCATCTTGAATCGTCTCCGCGGCGTTTCGGCGCAAGAGCTTGGAAGCCTTACGCTTTCGCATCCGTTCAAGGGCTTTGGCGGCGGTTACGAATTCGCCGTGCCGATGCTCGCCGGCGACCATGTCACCGACGACGCCGGCACCGGCTTCGTCCACACCGCACCGGGGCACGGCCGCGAGGACTTTGACGCCTGGATGGATGCGGCAACGGATTTGCGCGCACGTGGCATCGACAGCGCCATCCCGTTCACCGTCGACGATGGCGGCTTCTTCACCAAGGACGCGCCGGGTTTCGGCCCGGACCGCGAGGGTGGACCGGCGCGTGTCATCGATGACAACGGCAAGAAGGGCAACGCCAACCAGGCCGTCATCGACGAGCTGATCAAGCGCAACGCGCTGTTCGCTCGTGGCCGGCTGAAGCACTCCTATCCGCACTCCTGGCGGTCGAAGAAGCCGATCATCTTCCGCAACACGCCGCAATGGTTCGTCTATATGGATAAGGACCTCGGCGACGGCTCGACGTTGCGCGGCCGTGCGCTGAAGGCGATCGACGACACCCGTTTCGTGCCCGCCGCAGGCCAGAACCGCATCCGCGCCATGATCGAGGAGCGCCCGGACTGGGTGCTGTCGCGTCAGCGCGCCTGGGGCGTGCCGATCGCCGTGTTCGCCGATGCCGACGGCAATGTGCTGAAGGACGAGGCGGTCAACCAGCGCATCATGGACGCCTTCGAGCAGGAGGGCGCCGACGCCTGGTTCGCCGCCGACGCCAAGGAGCGTTTCCTCGGCAATCACGATGCGTCCAAATGGAAGCAGGTGATGGACATCCTCGACGTCTGGTTTGATTCGGGCTCGACGCACGCCTTCACGCTGGAGGATCGTCCGGATCTGAAATGGCCGGCCGACGTCTATCTCGAAGGCTCCGACCAGCATCGCGGCTGGTTCCACTCTTCGCTGCTCGAAAGCTGCGGCACCAGGGGCAGGGCGCCTTATGACACAGTCGTCACCCATGGCTTCACCATGGACGAGGACGGCCGCAAGATGTCGAAGTCGCTTGGCAACACCGTGGTGCCGCAAGACGTCATCAAGCAGTCGGGCGCCGACATACTGCGTCTGTGGGTGGTGACGACCGATTACTGGGAGGATCAGCGCCTCGGCAAGAACGTGCTGCAGACCAACATCGACGCCTACCGCAAGCTGCGCAACACCATCCGCTGGATGCTCGGCACGCTCGCCCATGACGACGGCGAAGAGGTGCCGCTGGAGAAAATGCCGGAGCTGGAGCGGCTGATGCTGCACCGGCTGGCCGAGCTGGATGAGGTCGTGCGCTCGGGCTACGACGCCTTCGAGTTCAAGCGCATCACCCGCATGCTGCTCGATTTCATGGTGGTCGAGCTGTCGGCCTTCTATTTCGACATCCGCAAGGACGCGCTCTATTGCGACGCGCCGTCGAGCGTGCAGCGCAAGGCTTCGGTGCAGGTCGTGCGTCATCTTTTCGACTGCCTGGTGAAATGGCTGGCACCAATGCTGCCTTTCACCATGGAAGAGGCCTGGCTCGACCGTCATCCGGACGCCGTCTCGGTGCATCTCGACCAGTTTCCGCAAATTCCGGCGGACTGGAAGAATGAGGCCCTGGCGGAAAAGTGGCGCAAGGTGCGGCAGGTGCGACGCGTCGTCACCGGCGCGCTGGAGATCGCGCGCGCCCAGAAGGTGATTGGGTCGTCGCTGGAAGCTGTGCCGGTCGTCACCATCAACGATGCGGCACTCGAAGCGGCGATATCGGATGTCGACATGGCCGAGATGGCGATCACCAGCGATCTGGTCATCGCTCATGGGCAAGCGCCCGCGGGTGCCTTCACGCTTGACGACGTCAGGGGTGTCGCCGTGGTGGTCGAAAAGGCCGAGGATCGCGGCCTGGTGAAATGCGCGCGGTCCTGGCGCTACACCGCCGATGTCGGCCAGGATCCGGAATTCCCCGACGTTTCGGCGCGCGATGCCGCGGTGCTGCACGAATTGAAGGCACTTGGCCGGCTTTAACAGGCTGGCCAGCCAGCTGGATCGGTGCACAAATGCCACGCCGGGCGGGCGAAAACCGCCCGCGCGTTGCCCTTAACGAGTGGTTGAGGTAAACACGCGAAACTCCGGAAGACAAATTGTCGCCGGATTTCCGTCGCAAGTGCTTGGACGATGGGGACCGGTCATAAGACCGGTGGCAATCGAGAGGCTGTCTACAGTGGGACTTTTTGGCATGACCGAGAGATATAACGCGCGCCTGGCGCTGCTGGCGCCGCTTGTCGCATCGGGCCTGGCTTTGTCCGGCTGCATGGGCTCTCCGACCTATGGTACCGACAAGACCGCCGGCGAACAGCTGGCCGGTGATATTTCCGGCGCGTTTTCGTTCGCGCCGAAGCGCAAGGAACAGATCGATTACAAGCCGCGTCCGACGCTGGTGAAGCCGGCGCCGGGCCAGAAGGAAGCGCTGCCGGCGCCGCAGGACAGCATCGAGACGGCAAGCGCCGAATGGCCCGAATCGCCCGAGCAGCGCCGCGCCCGCCTGCGCGCGGACGCCACCGCCCATCAGAACGACCCGGCTTACCAGTCGGAAATCGTCGACGACGTGCAGACCGACCCGGCCTCGGTGAAGAAGGCAATGGCGGAGTCAGGCTCGAGCCATCCGCCGGCGTGGACGCCAGCCGATTCAGACAAGGGTCGCGCCGCCGAGATCCAGCGCCGGCTTGCCGACAGCAAGCAGGGCGACCCGAACACCCGCAAATATCTCAGCGAACCGCCGGTGCAGTATCGTGTCGCTGCCGGCACGGCGCCGCAGAACGAGCTTGGCGAGGACGAGTACAAGAAGGAACGCCGCCTGAAGAAAGAGGCGCAAGGCAAGAAGGGCAGCGGCTGGTTCGACTGGCTGCCGTCGCTCTAAAAACGGACGGTCTGCGTTTCGTTGCTTTGCGTTGACGGGCCTTGCGCCCGGTCAGCCGCGCCGTTCCAGGAAAAATCCTTTGAGCAACAGGGCCGCCTCGGTCTCGCCCATGCCCGGATAGATGTCGGGCGTGTGATGGCAGGTTGGCGAGGCGAAGAAGCGCACGCCGTTGACCACCGCGCCGCCCTTGTCGTCGGCGGCGCCGAAATAAAGCCGGCGCAGCCGGGCGAAGGAAATAGCGCCGGCGCACATGACGCAAGGCTCCAGCGTCACATAGAGATCGTGCCCGGTCAGCCGCTCGGCTGACAGTTTGCGGCAGGCTTCGCGGATGACCAGCATCTCGGCATGCGCCGTCGGGTCGGCAAGTTCGCGTGTGCGGTTGCCGGCGCTGGCAACGACCGCGCCGCCGCTGGCGATGACGGCGCCGACCGGCACTTCGCCGCGCAAGGCCGCCGCCTCGGCCTCTTTCAGCGCCATCGCCATGAAATCCGGTCGCTTCACGCGGTTTCCATTCCGATTATCTCCTCGCCACCCCAGGCTTTTGGTTTTCGTTTGTCTTGCCGGAAAAACCGGTCTCCACTTTTCCCTGACAAACTCTGATGATCCTGTTATTGAGCGCATCAACCCGAAAGTCGGACTCGATTTTCGGAAATGATCATGCGCCAAATCAAAGTGCTACAGCGTTCGTTGCGCGCCCGAAAGGATGCGCCACGCTGTAGCAGCGCAAACGGACAAAGGCCACATGGACGACAACGACAAGAAATTCCGACCCAAGAAGGGTCCGGCCAGGAACGGTTCGAAAACGGCGGGACCGCGCAGCCGTGATGGCGCCGCCAGCAAGGGCGGCAAGCCGTCCTTTGGCGCCAAGAAACCTTACGCACCGCGCGGCGATCGCCCGATGGCCGCGGATGGCGAGCGGCCGAAGCGCGACTTCAAGAGCGGCGACAAGCCATTCAGCAAAGGCCCGCGTCCCGAAGGCAAACCTTTTGAGAAGCGTGAGGGGCCACGCAAGCCCTACGCACCGCGCGGCGACCGGCCGATGGCGGCCGAAGGCGAACGCAAGCCCTATGAGAAGCGCGAAGGCCCACGCAAGCCTTATGCGCCACGTGGCGACCGTCCAGGGGCCGCTGAAGGTGAACGCAAGTCCTATGAGAAGCGCGAAGGGCCGCGCAAGCCCTATGCACCGCGCGGCGATCGGCCGATGGCGGCTGCAGGCGAACGGCCGAAGCGCGACTACAAGCCGCGCGAAGCCGGTGAGGGTGGCGCCCCGCGCACCGAAAGACCATTCCACAAGGGCCCGCGCCCGGAGGGCAAGCCCTATGAGAAGCGCGAAGGCCCACGCAAGCCTTATGCACCGCGTGGCGACCGTCCGGCTGCGGCGGCAGAAGGCGGCGACAAGCGCTTCGATCGCCCCAAGCGCGACTTCGGCGATCGTGCGCCGCGCGACTTCGCTGACCGTCCGAAGCGTGATTTCGCTGATCGTCCCAAGCGCGACTTCGGCGATCGGCCACAAGGCGCGTCAGGCGGCAGCTTCAGGCCGCGCCCGCATTCCGCGGAAGCGACGGAAGAGGCGGGCGAACGCATCGCCAAACGGCTGGCGCGCGCCGGCCTGGCCTCGCGCCGCGATGCCGAGGAGCTGATCGCCGCCGGTCGCGTCAAGGTCAATGGACGCGCCCTGACCTCGCCGGCCTTCAACGTCATGCCTGATGACATCATCCATCTCGACGGCATGGAAATCCCGCCGATCGAGCGCACCCGCCTGTTCCTGTTCCACAAGCCGGCAGGCGTGGTCACCACCAACCGCGATCCCGAGGGCCGCAAGACCGTCTTCGACGTGCTGCCGGCCGAGCTGCCGCGGCTGATGACCATCGGCCGGCTCGACATCAACACCGAAGGCCTGCTGCTGCTCACCAATGATGGCGGCCTGTCGCGCGTGCTCGAACTGCCGGCCACCGGCTGGCTGCGCCGCTACCGCGTGCGCGTCCACGGCAAGGTCGAGGAGAGCGCGCTTGCCGGCCTGCGTGAAGGCATTGCCGTCGACGGCGTCTTCTACGGTGCCATCGAAGCGACGCTCGACCGCGAGCAGGGCACCAATGCCTGGCTGACCATCGGCCTGCGCGAGGGCAAGAACCGCGAAGTCAGGAACATCCTGGGTTCACTTGGCCTCGATGTGACGCGGCTGATCCGCATCTCCTACGGGCCGTTCCAGCTCGATGACCTCGCCGAGGGCCATGTGCTGGAGATCAAGGGCCGGGTGTTGCGCGACCAGCTTGGCGAACGCCTGGTCGAGGAATCCGGCGCCAATTTCGACGCCGAGGTCACCAAGCCGTTTTCCAACAAGCCGGTGCGGCGTACTGAAGTTCGCGAGCCGGAGCCCGAACGGCCGAAATTCACCCGTGACGGCGAGCGCCGCCCGATCGGCGAGGGCGGGTTGATCAAGAACCGCAAGCGCCGCGAAGGCAGCCGCGACGAGGCGCTGGGCAAACTGTCGACCAGTCCCGACAGAAGCGCAGGGTCCGAGAAGAGCTTTGGCGAGCGCGGTCCGCGGCCCGAACGCAGCTTTGGCGACAAGCCACGCGGCAATTTTGGCGACAAGCCACGCGGCAATTTTGGCGACAAGCCGCGCGGCGGCTTCGGCGACAAGCCTCGTGGCGCTTTTGGCGGCAAGCCCGGCGGCGGCAAGAAGTCCGAGCGCGAGCAGCGGCCGATCGAGCCGCCCGGCCAGCGCAAGGCCAATGTCTGGATGGCGCCGGGCGCTCGGCCGATCGGCAAGGGCAGGGCAGAGGCCGACGCCGCCAAGGCGGCTGACGCCAAGGCGCGCAAGGCGTCATTCAAGCCGTCTTATGGCAAACCCGCCGGTGCAAAGCCATTCGGCAAGCCGAGAGGCGAGCGTCCGGGCGGTGCCGGTGGTGGCGAGCGGCCGCGCGGTGGTCCCAAAGGTCCCAGAACGAGATGAGGCCCAAAGCGAGATGAGAATCGTCGGCGGTGAGTTTCGCGGGCGTCCCTTGGCGACGCCCCGCTCGAGCGCCATCCGTCCGACGACCGATCGCACCCGCGAGGCCGTCTTCAACGTGCTGGCGCATCGCTTCCCGGAGCAACTGGACGGCGCGCGCGTGCTAGACCTGTTCGCAGGCACCGGCGCACTGGGGCTCGAAGCGCTGTCGCGCGGTGCGTCCTACGGCGTCTTCATCGAGGAATCGGCCGAAGGCCGTGGCTTGATCCGCGACAATGTCGAAGCCTTCGGCCTGACCGGGCGGACCAAGATCTTTCGCCGCGACGCCACAGGCCTTGGCGAGGCAGGCACACTGGCGCCGTTCGGCCTCGTCTTCGCCGATCCGCCCTACGGCAAGGGCCTTGGCGAACGCGCCCTGCGGTCGGCGAAAGCCGGCGGCTGGCTTCGCCCCGGCGCGCTGTGCGTGGTCGAGGAGGCCGCGGTGGCGCCCTTCGAGCCGGGCTCCGGCTTTTCCGTGCTGGACGAACGCAGTTACGGCGAGACGGTGATCCGCTTCATCGAGGCGGCCTGATACGTTTTGCTCCTGGCCTCTTTGCCGCCGCCTTTGCCGGCAACATGACCAACAATTCACTTTGCTTGTCGTCCAGACCCTGCCTATCGTCCTGCCGAGAAACCGGAGCCATTGATGACCTCTAAAGCTGAATGGCTGCGCGCAACGCTGCTGGCGACGTCGCTGGCTTTCACGATCACCGGCCCGGCGCTCGCGGACAGTGCGCCGGACGCATTCAAGGTCACGGATTTCCTGCTCGACAACGGTATGGAGGTGGTCGTCATTCCCGACCATCGCGCGCCGATCGTCACCCACATGGTGTGGTACAAGATCGGCAGCGCCGACGAGCCGCCGGGCAAATCCGGCATTGCCCATTTCTTCGAGCATCTGATGTTCAAGGCGACGACCCATCATGCGGCCGGCGAGTTCGATCGCGCCATCTCCGATATCGGCGGCTCCAACAACGCCTTCACCTCTTACGACTACACCGCTTTCCACGAGACGGTGGCGCCGTCGGCGCTCGAACTGATGATGAGCTTCGAGGCCGACCGCATGCGCAACCTCATCCTCACCGACGACGTCATCAAGACCGAGCGCGATGTCATCCTCGAGGAGCGCCGCTCGCGTATCGACAACAATCCGCAAGCCGTGCTGGACGAGGAGGTCGACGCCACGCTGTGGCAGAATCAGCCCTATCGCATTCCCGTCATCGGCTGGATGCAAGAGATGCAGCAGCTGAACCGCACCGACGCCACCGCCTTCTATGATAAATATTACCGGCCCAACAACGCCGTGCTGATCGTCGCCGGCGATGTCGAGCCGGACACGGTGCGGGCGCTGGCCGAGAAGACCTATGGCAAGGTGGCGCGCGGCCCCGATCTGCCGCCGCGCATCCGCCCGGTCGAACCGGAGCAGAACGCCAAACGCACGGTGACGCTCGCCGATGCCCGAGTCAGCGTGCCAAGCTTTTCCACGCAATGGGTGGTGCCATCCTATCATTCGGGCAAGCCGGGCGAGGCGGAAGCGCTCGACCTGCTGGCGGAAATCCTCGGCGGCGGCAATCGCAGCCGGCTCTACCAGGCGCTCGTCGTCCAGCAAGGCATTGCCTCCAACGCCGGCGCCTATTTCCAGGGCACCATGCTCGACGACACCAATTTCACCGTCTACGGCGCGCCGCGCGGCGATGCCAAGATCGCCGACGTCGAGGCGGCGGTCGATGCCGAGGTCGCGCGCATCGTCCGGGAAGGTGTCACGCCATCGGAGCTGGAAAAGGCCAAGGACCGCTATGTCAGGTCGATGATCTTTGCCCGCGACAAGCAGGATTCCATGGCCAACATCTATGGCTCGACACTGGCCACCGGCGGCAATGTGCAGGACGTCCAGCAATGGCCGGACCGTATCCGCAAGGTCACCGCCGAAGAGGTCAAGGCCGTCGCCGCGCGCTATCTGGTGCTCGCCCGGTCGACGACCGGCTATCTCTTGCCGCAGCAACAGGCGGGGAATTGATTTGATGTCGAGATTGAGCGTTGGCGCTGCCCCTCACCTGCCTGCCGGCATCCTCTCCCCGTATTGTGACGGGGAGAGGGGCGCTGTCATCGCCGGTTTCGCCAATCACCAGCGTTGCAAGACGGGCGCCGAGATTGCGGCCAGCCCCCTTCTCCCCGTCCCTATACGGGGAGAAGTGCCCGGCAGGGCGATGAGGGGCGGCGCCGACGTCGACAATTGTTCGTCTCGAACACAGATTGAAAGTAATCATTTGTCTGAAGCCCAAAGGCGTGCGGTTGCCCCGCTGATCACCTTGCTCCTCTCCATCCTCTTCCTGATCCTGCCGGCACTCACCGCGCGCGCGATGGACATCCAGTCCGTCACCTCGCCAAAGGGCATCACCGCCTGGCTGGTCGAGGATTATTCCGTGCCGATCGTCGCCATCCGATTCGTCTTCGGCGGCGGCTCGACGCAGGATCCGCCGGGCAAGGAGGGGCTGGCCAACCTGATGACCGGCCTGTTCGACGAAGGCGCCGGGCCGCTGGACTCGGAAGACTTCCAGATCAAGCTCGACGATGCCGGTGCCGAGATGAGTTTCGAAGAGAGCCGCGACGGCATCTATGGCTCGATGCGCTTGCTGGCCGAGCAGCGCGACGAGGCGTTCGACCTGTTGCGGCTGGCGGTCAACGAGCCGCGCTTCGATCAGTTGCCGATCGACCGCATCCGCGCCCAGATCCTGTCCGGCATCATCGCCGGCGAGAACGACCCCGACACGGTCGCGCAGAGCAAATGGGCGCGCGCCCTCTATGGCGACCATCCTTATTCCCGCTCCGACCAGGGCACCAAGGAGAGCATCGCCACCATCACGCCGGATGATCTGAAAGCCTTTCACAAAGCGGTGTTCTCGCGCGGTGGGCTGCATGTCGCCGTTGTCGGCGCCATCGACCCAGAGACGCTGAAGAAGAAGCTCGACATGGTGTTCGGTAACCTGCCGCAAGACCAGGCGCTGAGGCCGGTGGCCGATATCGACCCCAAGCTGGCGCAGCATGTCGAGGTCGACTACGACCTGCCGCAGACCTCCCTGCAGCTCGCCTATCCCGGCGTGAAGCGCAGGGCGCCGGATTTCTTTCCGGCCGTGCTGATGAACGAGATCCTCGGCGGCGGCACCTTCACCTCGCGCCTGTTCCAGGAGGTGCGCGAAAAGCGCGGCCTGGCCTACAGCGTCAACTCCTCGCTGATCAACCAGGACCACGCCAACGCGCTGGTCATCAGCACCGGCACCCGGTCGGACCGCGCGGCCGAAACGCTGGGGATCGTCCGCGACGTCGTCAAGCAACTGGCCGATGAAGGCCCGACCGAGGCGGAGCTGGCGGCGACCAAGAAATACATGATCGGCGCCTACGCCATCAACAATCTGGACTCGTCGAGCGCCATCGCCTCGACATTGGTCGAACTGCAGCTCGACGATCTCGGCATCGACTACATGCAGCGCCGCGCCGGCTACATCGACGCGGTGACGCTCGACCA
This sequence comes from Mesorhizobium sp. M1396, assembly GCF_040317725.1. Lineage (NCBI taxonomy): Bacteria > Pseudomonadati > Pseudomonadota > Alphaproteobacteria > Hyphomicrobiales > Phyllobacteriaceae > Mesorhizobium > Mesorhizobium sp. M1396. The sequence goes on from NZ_JAMYLA010000057.1 coordinate 40,673, forward strand.
GGTCAAGGCGGCGGCGAAGAAGCTGCTGACCACCGAGCCGACCATCATGGTCATCGGGCCGAAACTGGCCGGAGCCGGCAAGGGATGAGAGCCGGCACGCATTTCTCTTTTCCGAGCGCCGGCGCTGCCCCGGCTGGCCGCAACCTCGACGCCTATTCTGCAACGCTGGCGATTGGCGAAATCGGTGATGACAGCGTCCCTCTCCCCGTCACTATACGTGGAGAGGATGCCGGCAGGCAGGTGAGGGGCGGCGCCGACCTCGCCAATTGGCGGTCTCCGACACCAGCCGGAAACGGGACAGGAGTCACGCAAAATGGCGCCTAGCTTCGGCATCGCCTTCGGCGGCGGCGGCGCGCGCGGGCTGGCGCATATCCATGTGATCGAGGCGCTGGACGAACTGGGCATCAAGCCGGTGGCCATTGCCGGCTCGTCGATCGGCGCCATTATGGGTGCCGGCATGGCCGCTGGCATGACCGGCAAGGACATCCACGACTATGCCCGCTCGATCCTCGGCCGCCGCGCCGAAGTCGCGAGCCGCATGTGGCGGGCACGGCCGGGCACGATCGCCGAAGCCATGCAGGGCGGCATTCGTGTCAGCCAGTTCAACGTCGAGCGCATCCTGAAAGCCTTTCTGCCCGAAGCCATTCCCGAAACGTTTGCCGACCTGAAAATCCCGCTGAAGGTAACCGCGACGGACTATTTCGGCCACAAGCTGGCCGTGTTCAACGATGGCGACCTGCACTCGGCACTGGCGGCCTCGGCGGCCATACCCGCCGTGTTCCGCCCGGTGATGCGCGACGGCAGGCTGCTGATCGACGGCGGCATCTACAATCCCGTGCCCTTCGACCTGATCGAGAACGACGCCGACATCATCATCGGCGTCGACGTGGTCGGCGCGCCTGAGGAGGCCGACCGCAAGCACCCGACCTCCGTCGACCTGATTTTCGGCGCCACGCAGCTGATGATGCAGTCGATCATCGCCAACAAGCTGAGACAATGCCGCCCCGACATCCTGGTTCGCCCGGCGGTTTCGAAATACCGCGTGCTCGATTTTCTGAAGATCGATGCCCTGATGAACGAGACGGTGGATATCAAGGACGAGTTGAAACGGCAGGTGGAGAAGGTGCTGGAGGCGCGGCTTAGTGCTGCCGTCAACGCGAGGCGGGGAAAGCAGGTCGGGTGAGGATGGTGGCGTGCCGGTAAGACCTGGCGCCCATTCTGCTTGCCGAACCGGCTTAAGCGAACAAAAGGCGACCTATGGGAACGGTCGCGTTTGATGCGGCCATAGGCGAGTTCACGGCCGAATGGCGACTTTGCGCCTAATGTCGGCCGAACGATAGCCGCATTGCTTTCGACAAGAGCACTCCTGCCGCAGACCACCTAGCTGGCAGACACCTGGCTGATCCCGGCATCGACCCAGGCACGCGTCTGTTCCAGCACTTCATCCGAAAACGTTGGGTCGTCGATCGCCCGGGCGAGGATCACTGCCCCCACCATCGCCGCAAAGCTTCCGATCGCCACGTGGCGTCTGGCTGCCGCATCCAGCTTCGGGAGCGCCTTGCCGATATGGTCGATCTGCGATCGAAGGCCCTCTGTCATGGCTGAGCGGGCAGCCGGGGTCTGATGGCGGATAGACGCGGCAAGACCCGCCGTCGGACAGCCGCCGGCGGCGTTGTCGCGATGACGGGGCGAAAGATAGGAACCCACATAGGCGCGAAGATCGCCCCCTCCGACTGAGTCCGCGGCAAGGACATGGGCAAGGGTCTGCGCGATCAGGTCGTCCTTCGAACTGAAATGGCCATAAAAGCCGCCATGGGTGAGCCCGGCGGCCTTCATCACTTCCGCCACGCTGACTGCGTCGAAACCCTTGTCGCGAAACAGCCGGCTGGCCGCATCCAGAATCCGGCGACGGTTCTCCGCCATCTGCTCTCGACTGACCTTCATTTCAA
>NZ_JAMYLA010000058.1:0-39506 GCF_040317725.1 Mesorhizobium sp. M1396
AGAGAGAAGACGGACAAACCCCGTTTTACGGGGCATGCACATGCGGCATTTCGATTCACTCAAAACTTTCCCCGGACAGCCCTGCCCCTTGCGGGGGAGATGTCCGGCAGGACAGAGGGGGGTGGGCGGGAATGCCGACATCACCCTGCTGCCCCCATCACCAACTCTGTCGCCCCATCCAATCCCAGCGGCAAATGCGTCGCCGCAACAATCATCCCGCCTTCTCCGCAATGCCGCGTCAGCAACCCCGCGAACCGCCCCTCCGAAGCCTTGTCCAGCCCCGCCGTCGGCTCGTCGAGCAGCCACAGCGGCCGATGGCTGACCAACAGCTTGGCGATCGCCGACCGCCGCCGCTGCCCTGTCGAGAGATAGCCGAACGGCAGGTGGCCGATGCCGCCCAGTCCGACCGTTTCAAGCGCCTCTTCGACGCTCAGCTGCCCTTCGCCGTTGAAGTCGCGCCAGAAGTGCAAATTCTCCGCCACGCTGAGCACCGGCTTCATCGCGTTCTGGTGACCAAGGTAATGACAGGCCGACGCGACCGACGGAAACGCCTCGCCCCCGTCTTCAATCGTCATGACGCCTTCGATCTTCACGCTGCCGTGCGCCACCGGAAGCAGCCCGGCGATGACCCGCAGCAAGGTCGATTTGCCCGACCCATTCGGCCCTGTGACGACAAGCGCTTGACCATCCTCCAAGGCAAAGCCGATGCCCGAAAACACCGTGTCGCCGCCGCGTTCGCCGCCCAGATTTTCGGCGATCAGCCGCATCCCTCGCCTGCCCTGAAAACCATGTGTCGCGGCAGCTGCCGCATCGCACAAATTTGCTTTCCAACTGTCTAGAACTATTCCAGAAAATTCTCTATATGCGGTGCATCCGTGCCAGCGGTCGGCGCGGGAACAGAATTAGCGCCGAACCAGCGCACGCGCCGCCTTGAACGGCTCGGGTTGCTTGGGAACGGACAGCGGAAATGGCCGTACCCGCACCTTTGCGCGTGATTGCATGCCATCGGCGTCCGTTCCCTTTCAGGCTGAACAGACAAGGATCGCACGTGTCAAAATCCCTCGACAGTTTCAATTGCCGCCGCACGCTGACCGCAAGCGGCGCGGAATATGCCTATTTCGACCTCATCGAGGCCGAGAAGAACGGGCTTACCGGCATCTCCCAGCTGCCCTATTCGATGAAGGTGCTGCTGGAGAACCTGCTGCGCAACGAGGACGGCCGCTCCGTCACCAAGGAGAGCATCCAGGCGGTGGCCGGCTGGCTGACCGACAAGGGCACCGCCGGCGTCGAGATCGCCTATCGCCCGGCCCGCGTGCTGATGCAGGATTTCACCGGCGTTCCGGCCGTGGTCGACCTTGCCGCCATGCGCGACGCCATGGCCTCGCTCGGTGGCGATCCGCAGAAGATCAACCCGCTGGTGCCGGTCGACCTCGTCATCGACCATTCCGTCATCGTCGACGAATTCGGCACGCCGATGGCGTTCGCTCGCAATGTCGAGCTCGAATATGAGCGCAACGAAGAACGCTACAAGTTCCTGAAATGGGGGCAGCAGGCGTTCCGCAACTTCCGCGTCGTGCCGCCCGGCACCGGTATCTGCCACCAGGTCAATCTCGAATATCTCGGCCAGGTGGTGTGGACCAACACCGAGGATGGCGAAACCACAGCCTATCCCGACACCTGCGTCGGCACCGATTCGCATACCACCATGATCAACGGCCTTGGCGTGCTCGGCTGGGGCGTCGGCGGTATCGAGGCCGAGGCGGCCATGCTCGGCCAGCCGGTCTCCATGCTTTTGCCCGAGGTCATCGGCTTCCGCCTCACCGGCAAGCTGAAAGAAGGCGTCACCGCCACCGATCTCGTGCTCACCGTCACCCAGATGCTGCGCAAGAAGGGCGTCGTCGGCAAGTTCGTCGAGTTCTTCGGTCCGGGCCTCTCCAACATGACGCTGGCCGACCGCGCCACCATCGGCAACATGGCGCCCGAATATGGCGCCACCTGCGGCTTCTTCCCGGTCGACGCGGAAACCATCCGCTACCTCACAATGTCCGGCCGCAGCGAAGACCGCATCGCGTTGGTCGAGGCCTATGCCAAGGCGCAAGGCCTGTGGCGCGACACCGGCTCGGCGGACCCTGTCTTCACCGACCTGCTCGAACTGGAACTCGGCTCCGTCGTGCCGTCGATGGCCGGCCCCAAGCGGCCTGAAGGACGCGTCGCCCTGGAAGGCATTCCGGAAGGCTTCGCCAAGGCGATGGAGACCGAATACAGGAAGGCGGCCGAGATCCACAAGCGCTACGCCGTCGAAGGCACCGATCATGATCTCGGCCATGGCGATGTCGTCATCGCCGCCATCACCTCCTGCACCAACACCTCGAACCCGAGCGTGCTGATCGGCGCCGGCCTCCTGGCCCGCAACGCCAACCGCCTCGGGTTGAAGCAGAAGCCGTGGGTGAAGACCTCGCTGGCCCCCGGCAGCCAGGTGGTCGCCGAATATCTGGAGAAATCCGGCCTGCAGAAGGAACTCGACCAGATCGGCTTCAACCTGGTCGGCTTCGGCTGCACCACCTGCATCGGCAATTCCGGCCCGCTGCCCGCGCCGATCTCCAAGACCATCAACGACAAGGGCCTGATTGCCGCCGCGGTGCTCTCCGGCAACCGCAACTTCGAAGGCCGTGTCTCGCCCGACGTGCAGGCCAACTATCTGGCCTCGCCGCCGCTGGTCGTCGCGCACGCGCTGGCTGGCACTGTGACAAAGGATCTCACGACGGAGCCACTCGGCGAGGACAAGGACGGCAAGCCGGTCTACCTCAAGGACATCTGGCCGAGCTCGGCCGAGATCCAGGAGTTCATCGAGAAGAACGTCACCCGCGAGCTGTTCGCTCGCAAATATGCCGACGTCTTCAAGGGCGATGAGTATTGGCAGAACGTCAAGGCGCCGGAAGGCCAGACCTATGCCTGGGACGACAACTCGACCTATGTACAGAACCCGCCCTATTTCGCCGGCATGACCGCCGGTTTCGGCAAGATCGGCGACATCAAGGGCGCCCGCGTTCTTGGCCTGTTCGGCGACAAGATCACCACCGACCATATCTCGCCGGCGGGCTCGATCAAGGCGGCTTCACCGGCCGGCAAATACCTCACCGACCACGGCGTCGGCGTCGCCGACTTCAACCAGTACGGCACAAGGCGCGGCAACCATGAGGTGATGATGCGCGGCACCTTCGCCAACATCCGCATCCGCAACCACATGCTGGGCGAGAACGGCCGTGAGGGTGGCTACACCATCCACTACCCGTCGAAGGAAGAGGAATCGATCTACGACGCGGCGATGGAATACAAGAAGGAAGGCGTGCCGCTGGTCATCTTCGCCGGCGTCGAATACGGCAACGGTTCGTCGCGCGACTGGGCGGCCAAGGGAACCAATCTGCTTGGCGTCCGCGCGGTCATCGCCCAGTCCTTCGAGCGTATCCATCGCTCGAACCTGGTCGGCATGGGCGTTATTCCCTTCGTCTTCAAGGATGGCACGTCCTGGGCCTCGCTCAATCTCAGGGGTGACGAACTGGTCGAGATCGATGGCTTGAGCACCATCAAGCCGCGCCAGACGATGATCGCCAAGGTCACCTATGGCGACGGCACGGTGAAGAACGTACCGCTCATCTGCCGCATCGATACTCTGGACGAACTCGACTACTTCAAGAACGGCGGCATCCTGCAATACGTGCTGCGCGATCTGGCGGCTTAGGGAATAGGGACTAGGCAGTAGGGAATAGACACCCCTACTGCCTACTGCCTACTGCCTACTGCCTACTGCCTACTGCCTACTGCCTACTGCCTACTGCCTACTGCCTACTGCCTGTCTTCGGCGATCGCCTTTGCCCCATCGCATGCCGAGGAAACGGCGCGGGTTGAACAACGTGTAGGCGAGCGTGAAACCGGCGATCGGCGGCACGTCGGCCCAGACCGTGCCCTTGGTGGCAAAGGTATGGAAGATCGTCGAACCGATGCCGATTGCCACCACCCACCAGGCCAGCACTTCGGCGAAGGTCCCGGTGCCCAGCCTACGCACCTCGCGCACGCCCCACAGGCCGGCAGCTATGAAGGCGAGGTTCGTCAGGGCATTGACCGGCTCGGACCAGAATTCCGGCCCGGTCCGCGCGCAATAGGGATCGACCGGCGCCAAAAGGGTTTGCCACATCGTGATTGCCGCCCGAATCGGTCTCTATCCTGAAGCGTAGCCCTTCCTGTTGCTGTCGGGCGCAATGGCAAAATTTCACCGCAACGTGACTTCCCGTTGACTTCCGGTTCTGCCACATATTTCAGCAATCAAGACAAAGCCGGCACCACCGGCGGGAATCGGAATGACCATGGCCTCGCGAAAAACATTGTGGCTGGCAGCCCTTGCGCTGGCCCTCTCGGCGTTTGCCGGCGCCGGGCATGCCGGCGAAGCTGACAAGCCTCAGATCGACAAACCATTGGGCGTAGTCGAATTGTTCACCAGTCAGGGCTGCAGTTCCTGCCCCCCGGCCGATGCGTTGTTCGCCGAGTTCGTTGCCAAGGAAGACATCGTCGCGCTCGCCTATCATGTCGACTACTGGGACTATCTCGGCTGGCAAGACACGCTGAGCCGCAAGGAGAATACCGAGCGGCAATATGACTATATGCGCGCCTTCGGCAGCCGCTCCGTCTATACACCGCAGGCCGTCATCAACGGCCGCGTCCACGTCAACGGCGCCAGCCGCGTCGAGGTCGATGGCGCGCTCGCCCGCATGGCCAAGAGTGGCGAAGGCATGCGCGTCGCCATCAAGGTCAGCCGCACCAGCGACCGCGTCATGATCGACGCCGGCGATGCCGGCAGCGGCCCCAGCGATGCCCACGTCGTCATCGTCTATTTCGACCCGCCGCGGACGATCAAGATCGGCAAGGGCGAGAACACCGGCCGCATGATGACCTACTGGAATGCGGTCACCGGCATCCAGACCGCCGGCATGTGGCACGGCAAGGCACAGCGCTACGAACTGCCGATGAGCGAGATCGCCAAGAAGGGCGGCTGTGCCGTGCTGCTGCAGTCGGTCGGCAAGGACGGCATGCCCGGTCCCATTCTTGGCGCTGCGTTTATTCACAAGCCATAGAGGCCACTTTCCTTCTCCCTTGTGGGCCCACAAGGGGAGAAGGAAAGTGCCCAGACATGAAAAAACCGACGTCAGCTTGCTTCTGACGTCGGTCATTTAGGTTTTGGGATCGTCGCACCCGGTTCTTCCGAGGAAGAGCCGAGGTTGGTTCGATCCGACGCAGACCCGTGGGCGGGGGGCTTGGGGTTTACGAGCCGGTGCCGGACCGAACCGTCTCAGGCAACGCCGGTAAATTCGTCGGACATTGGGGCATGAGCGCGGATAAAAAAAGGCAGAAATGTGGCGAAGCATCACCAATTCCAACAAGGCGTTTCATAAAAGTGACTGGACGTTGCGAAAACAGCGCGGCACCGCCCTGCTTCGCCGGGTCTTGCAATTCAGCCGCGAACACGCCAACTTTGGGTGGCAAAGATTCATTTTGAAGGATCGAGGCATGACCGATGACAGCGGCGGGATGGGGGATGGGGACGCATCCGCAATATTGATCCCGCTGCACGAGGCGCGACGCGAGCGCCTCGATCAGCCGGTGCGGTTCGACCGGCGTGAGCTGGACCAGATTCTCAGGCTCTACGGACGCATGGTCGCCGCCAACGAATGGCGTGACTACGCCATCGATCATCTCACCGACCGCGCTGTGTTTTCCGTGTTCCGCCGCACCAGCGAAGTGCCGCTGTTCCAGATCGTCAAGGACCCCAAGCTGGCCCGCAAGCAGGGCGCCTTTGCCGTCATTGCCGCCGGTGGCCGCATCTTGAAGCGCGGCCAGGAACTCGGCCGCGTGCTTGGGATATTCGACAGCAAGCTGAAGCTGGTTGAGGCCTGAGCGGGGAATTGAAGAAGGGGAATTGAAGAACTGGAGAACTGATGAGTGGGAGAAAGGGCCCGCAGCACTATATATAGCCGCTGTTTCTTTTATTCTTCAGTTCATCAATTCTTCAATTCCTCAGTTCATTTCCCTCCAAGGCCCTCGCGGAACTTCTGCTCCGGCAGCGATTCGGGGTCAGGCGGCGCCGATGCTCCGCCATTCAGCGACAGCTGCATGAAGACCGTGTCCAGCCACCGCCCGTGCTTGTAGCCGGAGCCTTCAAGTCGTCCCGAATGGCGAAAGCCGAGTTTCTCGTGCAGCCGCACCGAGGCGCTGTCGGCATGGCCATCGCCGATCACCGCGATGATCTGGCGAAAGCCCGCTGCTTCCACCGCCTCGATCAGGCTTTGCATCAGCTTGAGCCCGACGCCCTGGCCCTTGGCCTCGGGCGCGATATAGACCGAATCCTCGACGATGAAGCGATAGGCCGGGCGTGGCCGGAAGGCACCGGCATAGGCATAGCCGAGCACGGCGCCGTCCTTTTCCGCCACCAGATAGGGAAAGCCGCCGGCCATCAAACTGTCGAATCGGACGCCCATCTCGGCGCGGCTGGGCGCCTCCAGCTCATAGCTCGCCGTGCCTTGCGCCACCGCGTCGGCATAGATTTCCGTGATCCGGTCGAGGTCGGCCGCTGTCGCGGGCCGAATCGTGATATTGCTCATTCTTTACGCAAACCCTTTGTCTGCCTTCGATAACAGCAAAGGCCAGCACAAAAGAAAAGGGCGGCCGTTGGGCCGCCCTTCTGGAACTCGATGGTCCAGCGCTACTGATTAGCGGCGGTCGCCCATGAACTGCAGCAGGAACATGAACAGGTTGATGAAGTCGAGATAGAGCCTCAGCGCGCCCATGATCGCCTTGCGACCGGCGACATCCGAAGCGTCGCCCTCGAAATACATCTCCTTGATCTTCTGCGTGTCATAAGCGGTCAGGCCGGCGAAGATCAGCACGCCGATCGCCGAAACGGCGAAGGAAAGCGCCGACGACTGCAGGAAGATGTTGATCACCATTGCGATGATCAGACCGAACACGCCCATGATCAGGAACGAGCCCATCGCGGTTAGGTCGCGCTTGGTCGTGTAGCCATAGAGCGACAGCGCGCCGAAGCCCGCGGCGGTGGCGAAGAATGTCTGCGAGATACTGGCCGTGGTGTAGACCAGGAAGATCGACGACAGCGACAGGCCGACAAGGCCGGCATAGACCCAGAAGGTAGTCTGCGCCGCCGAAACGCTCATCGACTGAACACGGAACGACAGGAACATCACCGCGGCGAGCGGGGCGAAGATCACTACCCATTTCAGCGGCGAGCCGAAGATCGCATAGCCGAAGGAGGTCAGCATCTCGCCGCTCGGCAGCGTCGCGACAGCCGAAGCCGGATCGGTGGTGGTAGCCAGCATGATCGTGCCGACAGCGGCAAGACCGGTGATGAGGAGGCCAAGCCCCATCAGATTGTAGACCTTGACCATGTAGGCGCGCAGGCCCTGGTCGATGTCAGCACCGACGCCGACGCCGGGCACGGCGCGCGTCTGGTAGTTGCGAATGGGATCAGCCATTGTAGTCCTCTATTTGCTTCTGCCCCGTCCGGTGTCAGGTCCATCCGGACCCAGGCGCCGCTGGCAGGGCTCCAGCATGCCTGTGGCGAAATATGATGGTTATTCGCGTCAAGAACAAGACCATAACCAGATGTAACGATTCGTGAGACAACGAAGTGCCGATTTCTCGGCTTTCCGGACGGCATTCTTACCAAGATTTAATCCGGGATGGCCGCTCCGGACCCGAGATCACAGGTTGCGCAGCACCGGTGCGGCCTTGTGGCCGAGCACCCGCCAGGTGCCTGCGAGGCCAATGCCGACCGTGATCACCAGCGAAAACAGAATGGTCGCCACCGCCACCTCGGGCATGAAATGCGACGGCAACGTCATGATGCGGGCAACGACGAACCAGGCAGCGGCACCGCCCGCGGCCAGGGCGAAAATCGCGGTGGCCAATCCGATCAGCATGTATTCGAGCGAGAAGGCCGATATCAGCGTCCTGCGTGTCGCGCCCAGCGTCTTCAGCACCACCGCGTCATGGATGCGCGCCCGGTTGCCTGCGGCAAGCGCACCGGCCAGCACAAGCACCGAAGCGATCAGCGCCACGCCGGCCGCCGCGCGGATCGCCGTGCCGAGCTGCCCGACCAGCCGGTTGACGATTTCGAGCGCGTCCTTGACCCGCACCGTCGTCACCGCCGGAAAGGCGCGGGTGACGGCGTTGAGGATGCGGGCGTCGTCGGCCGTCGAGGCATTCTTTTCGGTCAGCGTCGCCATCCAGCCATGCGGGGCGCCGGCGAATGTGTTGGGCGAGAACACCATGACGAAATTGATGCCCATCGTCTCCCATTCGACCTGGCGGAAATTGGCGATCCTGGCCGTGACATTGCGCCCGAGCACATTGACGGTGATGGTGTCGCCGAGCTTCAGCCCGATCTCCTTGCCCTCCACGGACGAGAACGAGACCAGCGGCTCGCCGCTATAGTTGTCCGGCCACCAGCTGCCCTCGGTCAGCGTCGCGTTTTCCGGCTGCCTGGCGTCGTAGGTCAGGCCGCGATCGCCCTTCAGCACCCAGGCGCCTTGCGCCGGCACCTTCACCTTGCCGACATCGACGCCGTTCAGCGCCATCACCCGGCCGCGCAGCATCGGCACCTTGGCCAGCGTTCCCCGAGGTGCCTCCTTGCCGATCAGCGCGGAGAAGGAATCGACATCGCTGCTCTGGATGTCGACGAAGAAGAAGTTCGGCGCCTGTTCCGGCAGGCTCCCGGAGATCTGCCGCCTGAGATTGCCGTCGATCAGCGCCAGCGTCACCAGCAGCGTCAGCCCAAGTCCCAGCGACAGCACAACCGACGGCGTCAGCGCGCCTGGCCGGTGGATGTTGCCGATGGCGAGCCGCAGCGCCACGAAGCGCACGCGCGGGCTCTTCCTGGCCGCCCATTGCACCAGCGCGCCGACAAGGCGCAGCACCAGGAAGGCGAAGATGGTGGCGCCGACGAAGATCGAGGCGATGCGCTGGTCGCCCGAGGATAGAATTGCCAGCACCGCCAGCAGCAGTGCGATTCCGATGGCCGCCGCGACATAGACCGCGCGCGGAAAGCCGCGCCCCTCAAGCCCCATCTCGCGAAACAGCGCGGTGGCCGGCACGTCGCGGGCGCGGCCGAGCGGCAGCAGCGCGAAGGCCAGCGTCACCAGCAGGCCGAACAGCGCCGCCATGCCGAGCGCGCCGGGATAGAAGCCGCCTTCCGCCGGCACCGGGATGACCTGATGAAGGGCAGCGCTCGCTACGAACGGCATCAGCGCGCCCAGCACCAGTCCGAGCACGATGCCGAGCGCGGCAATGATCAGGATCTGCACCAGATAGACGGCAAAGACGAAGCCGCCCGAAGCGCCCAGGCTCTTGAAGGTGGCGATGACGCCGCGCTTGCCGTCGAGATAGGCGCGAACAGCATTGGCAACGCCGACGCCACCGACCACCAGCGCCGTCAGCCCGACCAGGGTCAGGAACTGCGAGAAGCGCTCGATGTTGGACGACAGCGCCGGGGCCGCATTGCTGCGCGTGCGGATCGACCAGCCGGCTTCGGGAAAATCCTTGGCCGCCTGATCCTGGATGGCCTTCAGCCGCGCCTCGTCGGCGTCGGCGGGCAAGCGGATCCTGTAGGCATTCTCGATCAGGCTGCCCGGCTGGATCAGTCCGGTGGCCGCCAGCCCTTCGGTCGAGATCATCAGCCTTGGCGCGAAGCCGAATCCCTCGGACACGGCATCTGGTTCGGTGACCAGCCTGGCGCGCAGTTCGAAGGTGGCGGTGCCGAGCTTCAGCCTGTCGCCGATCCTGAGATGCAGCCGCTCGAACAGCAAATCGGGAGCCGCGGCGCCGAAAACGCCGAACTCTTCGCCGAACAGCTCCTGCTTCGACAGTACCGGCTCGGTGTCCAGCGCGCCGTAGAGCGGATAGGCATCGTCGACCGCCTTGGCCTCGACCAGCGCCTGGTCGGATCCGTCGGCGAGACGCGCCATCGAGCGCATGCTGGCGGTGCGCGAAACGGCGCCCAGCCCGTCAAGGAAACCGCGTTCGGCCTGGCTGGCATCGCGCTGGTTGACCTGGAAGCGGAGATCGCCGCCCAGCAGCGTCTGGCCCTGATTGGCGACACCGGCGTTGATGGAACGCGCCACCGAGTTGACGCCGCCGATCGCCGCAACGCCGAGAGCGATGCAGGCGAGGAAGATCAGGAAGCCGGACAGACCGCCGCGCATCTCGCGCAGCGAGAAGCGAACCGCGAGCCTCATCGTCCGCGACAACGGCATCAGGCCGTCACCTTGACGGGCGCCGGCACCTCGATCCGGCCCGACCGCATCGAAACCTGGCGTGAACAACGCGCCGCAAGCGCCGGGTCATGAGTGACCAGCACCAGCGTCATGCCGCGTTCGGCAGCCTTGGCGAACAGAAGATCGGCGACTTGCCGCCCCGTCGCTTGGTCGAGATTGCCGGTCGGCTCGTCGGCGATCAGAATGCGCGGCGACGGCGCCAGTGCGCGGGCGATCGCCACGCGCTGTTGCTCGCCGCCCGACAATTCGCCGGGATAATGAGTGACGCGGTCATTGAGGCCAACCGCCGCCAGCTCGCGCGCGGCAACCGAAAACGGATCGGCATGGCCGGCCAGCTCCAGCGGCACCGCGACATTTTCGAGCGCCGTCATGTTCGGAATGAGATGGAACGATTGGAACACGATACCAATGTTTCGGCCACGAAACGAAGCAATCTGGTCCTCGCTTTTGCCGTTGAGCAACTCGCCGGCGATTCGGACCGTACCCGAATCGACCCTTTCCAGGCCTGCCAGAACCATCAGCAATGTCGACTTGCCGGAGCCCGAGGGCCCGATGATGCCGGTCGCTTCGCCGGCCGCCACATCGAGGCTGACGTCCTTCAGCACATGGACCAATGAAGCCCCCTCGCCAAGGGTCAGCGATACATCTTTCAGCGCAATGACGGCTTCTGTCAAAATGAAAGCGTCCTATATGGAGGATGAAGGCTCTGCTTGCCGGAAGCCGTCGCCGGAAGAATTCCTTGCTCATATGGGGCCTGCCGCATGTCTTTCAAACGCAGTATTGCCGCAGGCTTGATCGTTTTCCTCGCCATTTGCGGCGCCATTTCGTCGGCGCGTGCCGAGCCGTTCAAGATCGTCGGTTTCGGTGACAGTCTGACGGCGGGTTTCGGCCTCGGGCCGGACCAGGGCTTTACCGACAGGCTGCAGGCAGCGCTTGCCGCCAAGGGCCATGATGTGACCGTCGCCAATGCCGGCGTCTCCGGCGACACGACGAGCGGCGGCCTGGCGCGGCTCGACTGGTCGGTGCCGGACGGCACGCAACTGGTCATCCTCGAACTCGGCGCCAACGACATGCTGCGCGGCGTTTCGCCCGACATCACCAAAAAGAACCTGGACGAGATGCTGGCCAGGCTGAAACAGCGCAAGATCGCCGTGCTTCTGGCCGGCATGCGCGCCGCCCCCAATCTCGGCGCCGACTACCAGAACGCTTTCGACGCCATATTTCCGGACCTGGCCGCCAAATACGACGTTGCGCTCTATCCGTTCTTTCTCGACGGCGTCGCCGGCCGGCCCGGCATGCAGCTCGAGGACGGCCTGCATCCGAGCCCGCAAGGCGTCGATCAGATTGTCGAACGCATCCTGCCCACCGTCGAGAAGGCCATCGCGGCGGTGCCGGGCGGTTCGTAAGCCGGAACTGGAGCTGTTTCCGTTGGGGAAACTTTTTAGCAAGGACTGTGACCAACAAACCTCTTGCCCCGTTTGACTATCGATGATTCGCTAGGGGTACAGTTCGATTCGAGGAAGGGAGGCTTTTCATGCCGCGTCTTTTCACCGCCCTCGAAATACCGCGTGACGCCGCCCTTTCGCTGTCCCTGCTGCGGGGCGGCCTGCCCGGCGCCCGCTGGATCGACGTCGAGAACTACCATCTGACGCTGCGTTTCATCGGCGATGTCCCAGGCCATGTCGCCGACGAGATCGCCAACGCGCTCGACCGTATCCACCGACCTTCCTTTTCGCTGGCCCTGTCCGGTGTCGGTGCTTTCGGCCAGAAGAAACCGCATGCCGTTTGGGCCGGCGCTTCCGCCTCGCCCGATCTTGCCGCCCTTCAGGGCGAGATCGACCGCATCTGCCAGCGACTCGGCATCCCCGCCGACCCGCGCAAGTTCATGCCGCATGTCACACTTGCAAGGCTGCGCAATTCGACCCCGCTTGACGTCGCCCAATATCTGTCGGCGCGCGGCAATTTCTCGACGCTGCCGTTCCGCATCGGCCGTTTCGTGCTGATGTCGTCGCGCGATTCGGTCGGTGGCGGCCCCTACATCGTCGAGGAAGCCTGGCCGCTGTCGGGCACGGACGCCCGCGCTTCCAGCCTTGTCGCCAGCGCCTCCGACGCCTCGCGGATCATGCGGTAGACCGAAGCGAAGGCTCCCGCGCCATCATAGTAGGGATCCGGCACGTCACCTGCCTCGCCGTGGGCAAATTCCAGAAACAGCCGCACCCGGTCGCGCATCGCCGCCGGCGCCGATGCTTTCAGGTCGGCGACATTCGACCGGTCCATGCCGAGGATCAGGTCGAAGCGGGAGAAATCCTCCGGAGTGACCTTGCGTGCTCTCTGTCGGGAAATGTCGATGCCGTGACGCTCCGCAACCGCGATCGAGCGTGGATCGGGCGCCGAGCCGACTTCCCAGCCGCTGGTGGCGGCTGAATCGAGGAGCATATTCCTGCCCAACCCACGCTCCGCCAGCACGGCACGAAAGACGCCCTCCGCCAGTGGCGACCGGCAGATGTTGCCGAGGCAGACGAAAAGAATGGAATTTATGGGCTTCGCGCTCATCGATCCGACGCTATGGTGAGGGACTCCAGAGACGGTTTCGCAACTCGCCAGGGTTCCAAACAGTCTCTCAGTCGAAATAGCACGGGAAGCTGACATGACGAGAGAAAAACTGGGCAAGGACGCAATCGCCGCGGCGTTGGTCGGGCTCGAAGGCTGGGCACCGGCTGCGGATGGTGCCTCCATCAAGCGCACATTCACCTTCGCGAATTTCTCCGAGGCTTTCGCCTTCATGACCCGCGTTGCGCTCGCCGCCGAGAAGATGGACCATCATCCCGACTGGTCGAATGTCTACAAGACCGTCGACGTGACGCTGAACACCCACGATGCCGGCGGTGTGACCGCGCTCGATATCGATCTGGCCAAGAAGATGAACCGCTTTGCCGGCGGCTGACGCCCGCTATCGCCCAGGGCGTTGCTCCACGATACGGCGGCAAACCCAAATCGGCGCCGGTATCTTGCAGTAGGGGTCGCCTTTCACCACATTTTGCCTCGCGGCATGCGCCGGGTTGCGCATGAGCCCCAGGAGACACTGATGGCGCGACAATCCGGTTTTGATTTCTTCGGCTTCGGCGGCAAGCTCGGTGACGAGAACGAAGTGCGCGAGAAATTCTGGCGGACGGTCAAGAAGGCCGCGCGGCAGATCCCTTTCATGGAAGAGGTCGTGGCCTCCTATTACTGCGCCATGGACAAGAACACGCCGCTGCGCGCCAAGGGCATTCTGCTGGCCGCGCTCGGCTATTTCGTGCTGCCGGTGGATGTCGTCCCCGATTTCGTCCTCGGGCTTGGCTTCACCGACGACATCGCCGTGCTCACCGCCGCGATCACCGCCGTCAGTGCCCACATCACCCCGGCGCACCGGCAGGCCGCCAAGGACGCCATCGCCGACAAGGGCTGAGCCGGCGCGGGGCAAAGAGTGGCACGAGACTCGGGCGGTTGCGGCCGATCAAATCCACCGCCGCACCCGCGCCTTGTAGGCACCATACGCATCGCCGAATTTCCGCTCCAGATAGTGCTCTTCCCGCGCAATGACGCCGGTATTGATCACCCACAGCAGCGGGACGATCAGCGCGATGGCCCAAAAACTTCCCGCCGCGACGCCTAGGCCCAAGTAGACGAGGGTCGTTCCCAGATAAAACGGATTCCTGGTTCGCCGGTAGATGCCGTCGACGACCAGCGCCGTCGTCGGCAGGGTCGGTGGAATATTGGTGCCAGCGGCGTGAAAGCGCCCCGCCGCCATGAAGATGATACCGAAGCCGCACGCCGCGAGCACGGCTCCGCCCAGATAGCGGACGGGCGACTGCACAGCCAGAGTCGGGAGTGGAACGACGGCCTCGAGGACCCCTGCCGCCGCCAGGAAGCCGAGAAAGATCAAAGGCGGCAGCGCGATGACCCCAGCCACGTCGGGCGCGCCCGATCCGCCTGCAGCCTCCCTGCCATCCGATCGCGGCACCGCCGCAGCGCCGCCGGCTATCGCCCGTATGGCAACACGAATGC
Source organism: Mesorhizobium sp. M1396 (assembly GCF_040317725.1). Taxonomy (NCBI): domain Bacteria; kingdom Pseudomonadati; phylum Pseudomonadota; class Alphaproteobacteria; order Hyphomicrobiales; family Phyllobacteriaceae; genus Mesorhizobium; species Mesorhizobium sp. M1396. The sequence continues at coordinate 14,385 of NZ_JAMYLA010000058.1, forward strand.
CGAACACGATCAACAAGACGACAGTGCCGCCCGCCAGGATCAGGACCGTCTCGGAAATGGCCATAACCGAAATCTCCCATACGCCACCAATGAGGCGCCCGGGCCGAGCGCCTTGGAAGCGAACGCAGGCATCCTACCGCTTGGAGGGAAATTCGTCACGTGTTTCGGAAGCCAGGACGGCTGCGGGAGCTGGTTTGAAAAGTCAAACTCTTGCCGCTTTCGTGGCCTCCAAGTCACCAAAGGGACGTCGCGCCACCCGCTCGCAAGGCGGCGGCGCGCGAAATGGCGGCGGTTTCCTCGGGGTGGGGTTCCTTTCTCAAAGGAAATTCACCGTTTGGTAACCCAGATTAAATCAAAATGAAGCGACGGGCAGGACGCCGAGCCGGCCTGCCGCCGCACCTTTGGAATACGGGAAAAACGATGCGCGGATTGATTGCTATAGTTTCGAGCCTGGTCCTGGTCGCCGCGGCAGCGCCGGCATTGGCGCAGTCGGCGACCAAGATCGGCCAGCACAATGCCTGGGGCACCTACAGCTACCAGGCATCGGGCGGCAAGGTCTGCTATGTCCTGACCGTGCCGACCGACAAGCAGCCGCCGACGCTCGACCATGGCGACATGTTCTTCTTCGTCAGCCAGCGGCCCGGCCAGCAAGTGTCCTACGAGCCGCAATTCATCGCCGGCTACAATTTCCAGGAAGGCTCCAAGGCCACCGTCACCATCGACAAGAAGTCGTTCTCGATGTTCACGCGCGGCAAGTCGGCCTGGGTCGAGAATGCCGCCGAGGAACCGGTGCTGATCGCCGCCATGAAGACCGGCACCGACATGAAGGTGACGGCGAAGTCCGGCCGCGGCAACCCGACCTCCTATGTCTTCTCGCTGAAGGGCATTTCGGCGGCGCTGACATCGATCGCAAAGTGCAAATAGGCTGGCGCCCACCCCGATAGTCTATGGCGCAATAGCGAAGTTCGCCTCCCGGAGGCCGGGCATTGGCGTTTGATTCCAGCGTGGCCCTTCGCCGCCGGACCGCACCGGTCAAATGATGGTAACGGGGATCAAAAGGCCCGGCGGGGGAGTTGGACCCGTATCGGAATGACCCGCCGGCGTGTGCCGGCGGATCTCGATCTTGACGGGTTCAGTCTTACATGGCCATTTTTTCACATTCGGCCTGAGCTTTCTTGGTCGACGTATCGATCATGAAGGCTTTGCCCTTGGCGTCAGTCATCATCATCATGCAGTGCTTGATTGGCTTTGCCATCTTCATCATCTCGGCGCTCGTCTTTGCATCCGGCATCATGGTGCCCATATGCCCGTCCGGCATGATCGCCATCACTTCTCCACCCTTCATCATGGTCATTGTGCCCATCGCGTCTTCGGCAAATGCCTGCGAGGCGGAAACACCGACGAGGCCGGCAATGAGGGCTAGCTTGATAGAGTTCATTCTGCGTACTCCCATTTTGTAGAGGCATAGTTGCCCCCTTCGGATTTCGACGGCGCGATGGGAATCGTTACGCAAACACGATGATGTGATCGCTCCCCGTGCAGTGGGAGGGACAGGACAAGGTTGCCAGATCGCCATGGCGGACCGTCGGCCGGCATCCATGGTTTGCATTCCCACCGCATGACTCTGCCTCCAACCTGTGCTATGCGCCGCGCTTCATGTCCGGCACGATGCGTGAAATCGGCCGCAAACCGCTTATATCAGTGCAACCATGACCCTTTCATTCGACCTCACCACCGAAGGCGCCCGTGACGCGTTGCGTGCCCGTACAGCGCCGCCCGAAAAGCTGTCGCTGATCGGCCTGACGCGCGCTGAGCTCGGCGAGGCTCTCGTCGCTTCGGGCACCGTGCCGGAGCGCCAAGCCAAGATGAGGGCCCAGCAGCTCTGGCACTGGATGTATGTGCGCGGTGTCTCCGACTTTGCCGGCATGTTCAACATCTCCAAGGATTTGCGCGCCGAACTGGACAAGCACTTCACCATCGCCAGGCCCGAGATCGTCGAGGAACAGATTTCTTCGGACGGCACGCGCAAATGGCTGTTCCGCTTTCCGCCGCGCGGTGCCGGCCGGCCGGTCGAGATCGAGACCGTCTATATTCCCGAGGAAGGCCGCGGCACGCTCTGCATCTCCTCGCAGGTCGGCTGCACGCTGACCTGCTCGTTCTGCCACACCGGCACGCAGAAGCTGGTGCGCAATCTGACCGCCGAGGAAATCCTCGCCCAGTTGCTCACCGCCCGCGACCGGCTCGGCGATTTTCCCGACCGCGACACGCCCGACGGCGCCATCGTGCCCGCCGAGGGCCGTAAAGTCTCCAACGTCGTGATGATGGGCATGGGCGAGCCGCTCTACAATTTCGAAGCGGTGAAGAAGGCCCTGCTGATCGCCTCCGACGGCGATGGCCTGTCGCTGTCCAAGCGGCGCATCACGCTCTCGACCTCCGGCGTCGTGCCGGAAATTTTCCGCACCGGCGAGGAGATCGGCGTCATGCTGGCGATCTCGCTGCACGCCACCAATGACGATCTGCGCGACCTCCTGGTGCCGATCAACAAGAAGTATCCGCTGAAGGACCTGATCGCCGCCTGCCGCGCCTATCCCGGCCTGTCGAACGCCAAGCGCATCACCTTCGAATATGTGATGCTGAAGGACGTCAACGATTCCATCGAGGACGCCAAGGGCCTGATCAAGCTGCTCAAGGGCATTCCGGCCAAGATCAACCTGATCCCGTTCAACCCGTGGCCGGGCACCAACTACCAGTGCTCGGACTGGGAGACGATCGAGAAATTCGCCGACTACATCAACAATGCCGGCTATGCCTCGCCGATCCGCACGCCGCGCGGCCGCGACATCCTCGCCGCCTGCGGCCAGCTCAAGTCCGACTCCGAGCGCATGCGCAAGGTCGACCGGCTGGCCCTGGAGGCGATGATGATAGCGGGGCACGGCGAGGCGTGAGCCGCCGCCTCGCCTGGCTGAAGCGCCTCGCCATGATGGCGGTCGGCTATTTCGCCGCTGTGCTGACCTCGATCCTGGTCCCCGTACTGCTGATCGCTCTTCTGGAAGGCATAGAAGACGGCAACTGGTCCATCATCTTCGCCTTCGACTGGCTGGGCTCCTTCCCCCTCGCCGTGCTGACCGTGATGATCGGCGCATTGTTGATCGTCGGCCCCGCGCTCTTTGTCGCCGAACGATTTTCGCTTCGGGGATGGTTCTATTTTGCCGCCACGGGTGCGATCACGTCCATCGCCTTTGGCGTATCCATGCCGCGCTCGGCCGGCAGCTTTGTTTTCAATCCGGGCTTTCTCGGTTTCCTGGCCACGGCCGGCATTGCCGCCGGTTCGGTCTACTGGCTTCTGGCTGGACGCAAGTCCGGCATGCGCCGGGATTTGGGCCGAGATTTGGGCCAAGATTTGGGCCAAGATTTGGGATGACCCGTCGTGTCGGCTACCTCGTCCGTTTCGCCGTTATCCTGTTCGGCTACGCCGTCGCCTCGCTGGCGGCGAGCGCCTTCCTCAACATCCTGTTCCTGGCATCGCTGGGCTACACGCCGGAGCACGCACAGCCGACGGCGACGGCTTCGCTGTATTTCTCAATTCCCTTCGTCGCCCTGTTCGTTGCCTATTTCGCGCTGATGCCGGCTTGCGTGGTCATCCTGGTCGCCGAAATCCTGGGCCGGCGCGACTGGCTGTTCTATGCGCTGGCGGGCGCCGTGATTGCGGCCGTCTTCCTCGGCCTCGTCGAGCATTCCGGCGATGCCTTCGCGGTTGCCGATACCAGCGCCATCATGGCGGTGATTGGCGGCGGCATGGTCGGCGGCATCTTCTACTGGCTCAGCGCCGGGCGCTGGGCCGGCAGCTGGTGGAAGGACGAGAACGCCCCTACTTCGCCTGGGCCGTCAGGATCTTGAGCGCAAAGGCCGAAAAAACGCCGGCGAAGAGATAATCGACCACCCGCGTGACGCGCGGGCTGGCTTTCATCGCCGCCGAGAACTTTTCCGCCGCCAGCACCATCGGCACGGTCACCGGGATCGCCAGCACGATGAACATCGTGCCCAGGAAAAACAGCTTTCCCGGTGCGTTCGGGTCATGCGCGGAAACGAACTGCGGCAGGAAGGTCATGAAGAACAGGATGATCTTCGGATTGAGCAGATTGACGCCGAGCCCGGCCGCCCAGCTGCGCAGCAGCGAAATCTCGGGGCCGGTTTTCTTCTCCGGCGAAAACGCCGAGCCCCTGGTGATCGCCTGCCAAGCCAGGAAGACGAGATAACCGGCGCCGAAGATCTTCAGAACGAAGAAGGCCATCGGCGAGGCGACGATCAGCGCCGAGACGCCGACCACCACCAGCGTGGTGTGGATCAGCGTGCCGCACAGCGCGCCGGCCATCGAGGCAAAGCCGGTGGCGCGGCCCTGGCTCAGCGTGCGCGAGACGAACAAAGTCATGTCCGGCCCCGGCGTGATCGCCAGGATGACGGTGGCGATGGCGAACTGGATCAGCGTGGCGGTGTCTGGAATGAAGGACATGGGCGACCCCTTGGCTCGGACACGCAGGCTTTAGAGGATACGGCCCGTGGTTGCCAGCGGCTGGGTGGTTGAAGCGCTGATCCAACTCGCCTGAATCACCTGTCCGGCCGCCGCCCGGCCACGATCCGCGGCGTTCATCTCTTGCGCAGCCCGGAAACGGCGTGATACCTCGCCCGCCAAGAACTCAGTTGCGGAACCGCCAAATGTCCAAGACCAAAGACGTCAAGAAGGTCGTGCTCGCCTATTCCGGCGGCCTCGACACCTCCATCATCCTGAAATGGCTGCAAACCGAACTCGGCGCCGAGGTCGTGACCTTCACCGCCGATCTTGGCCAGGGCGGCGAACTCGAGCCGGCACGCCGCAAGGCCGAGATGATGGGCATCAAGGATATCCGCGTTGTCGACGTGCGCGAGGAATTCGTCGCCGACTTCGTCTTCCCGATGTTCCGCGCCAATGCCGTCTATGAAGGCACCTATCTGCTCGGCACCTCGATCGCGCGGCCGCTGATCTCCAAGCATCTGGTCGAGATCGCCAGGGAGACCGGCGCCGACGCGATCGCGCACGGCGCCACCGGCAAGGGCAACGACCAGGTTCGCTTCGAACTCTCGGCGTACGCCCTGAACCCCGACATCAAGGTCATCGCGCCGTGGCGCGACTGGTCGTTCAAGTCGCGCACCGACCTGATCAATTTCGCCGAACAGCACCAGATCCCGGTGCCGAAGGACAAGAAGGGCGACGCGCCATTCTCGGTCGACGCCAACCTGCTGCACTCCTCTTCCGAGGGCAAGGTGCTGGAAGACCCGTGGACCGAGCCGCCGGAATTCGTCCACCAGCGCACCGTTTCGCCGATGGACGCGCCGGACAAGGTCACCGAGATCGAGATCGAATTCCTCAAGGGCGACCCGATCGCGCTCGACGGCAAGAAACTGTCGCCGGCGACCATGCTGGCGGCACTCAACGATCTCGGCCGCGACAACGGCATCGGCCGGCTCGACCTGGTCGAGAACCGTTTCGTCGGCATGAAATCGCGCGGCGTCTACGAGACGCCCGGCGGTACCATCCTGATCGCGGCGCATCGCGCCATCGAATCGATAACGCTCGACCGGGGTGCCGCCCACCTCAAGGACGAGTTCATGCCGCGCTACGCCGAGCTGATCTACAACGGCTTCTGGTTCGCGCCCGAGCGGCTGATGCTGCAGGCGATGATCGACAAGAGCCAGGAAGACGTCGAAGGCACGGTGCGCCTCAAGCTCTACAAGGGCAACGTCATGGTCACCGGCCGCAAGTCCAGGAAGACGCTCTATTCCGACGCGCTGGTCACCTTCGAGGACGACCGCGGCGCCTACGACCAGAAGGACGCCGCCGGCTTCATCCGCCTCAACGCGCTACGGCTGAGGACGCTTGCCGCGCGCAGTCGCAAGAGCTGATCTTCAGTCTGTCCGCCTCAAAACAAACCAGCGTCTTCGCCGGGACCTGTTGTCGGCGCCGGCGACGCCCCGCCAATTCAAACTGAAGCGATTGCCTCAGTTGGCCCGGCGCATAGCCGGGCCTCCTGTCGAAGATTCCAGCTCTCAGTCGCCGTCGATCGCCGTGGCGATGCGGGCGATGGCCTGCTGATAGACGCTCGCGGAATTCCAGCCGGCGATCGCGCCCAAATTCGCACTCGCGCTCGCGCCGGCACGCCAGCCATGACCTTTGAGGAAGTTGGCGGTGGAAGCCAATGCGGTGGCCTTGTCGCGCAGGTTTCCGCCGCCGACGCCATACTTCAAGACATTTCCGGGCAGGAACTGCGTGTGGCCAATCTCGCCATGGGCAGCGCCGACCGACGAGGCTGTCAACGCCCCGCGATCAACCAGCTTCAGGGCTGCAATGGCATGCGGGTAAAAGAATTCAGGGCGGCGGCAATCATAGGCAAGCGTCAGAATGGCGGAGACCGTATTCTGGTTGCCCATGGAGGCACCGAAGCCGGTCTCCATGCCCCAGATGGCGAGCAACACGCCCGGCGACACGCCGTAGTTCGCCTCGATCTTGGAAAACAGTGCCGCGTTCGCCTTCTTCAGCGCGCGGCCCTTGGAAATGATCGCGGATCCGCCACGGCGCTTCATGAAATCGTCCACCGAGCCGCTGAAGGCCTTGTGGATGCCGCGGTCGACGGAGATCGTCCTTGTTGCGTAGGTCGCGCCAGCCAGGGCGGCCAGACCCCTGGCGCCCACACCTTCGGACTTGGCCTGCGCGGCGAACTCCGGCTTCCAAGCCTCGAAGCCGGCGCCGGTCTTGCCGCAGCTGGCCCCCGCCTGCGCGCCCGTTGCCAGCGCAAGCACCGCCACCACTATGGTCGCTGCAAACATCTTTCCCTTGGCAAGAAATGCCATGTTGTTCTCCTGGTTGCCTGAATCACGTCCCAATTGCGAACTTGCCAGCGAAACACGCACTTGTCACTGTCACCGCTGCATTGCTGGCGAATGCCGTGGAATTTGCCTACGATCAAGTGATTATTGTGGCAAGGGGCCCAATGGAAGACGTCGATGTCGTGATCATCGGCGCCGGTCCGGTGGGTATTACCACAGCCAGGCCCTGCTGGCGGCGGGCATCTTGCGGCGAAATAGCCTCGATATATGGGAACGCCGGTGGGCGGTTCGCGTTGGGCACCTGCCGCCCTGATATGCTGGCTCTGAAGGTTAGAGACCGACATGAAACTCTTCGACTGTCCGCATTGCGGCCACCGCCTCTATTTCGAGAACGCCCAGTGCCTGAACTGCGGGAGTCTCGTGCTCTACGATCCAGAGCACGCCCGTTTTGCGCTGTCGGACCTCGACGGCGTCTTCCAGTGCACCAATGCCGACGAATGCGCCTGCAACTGGATGGCCGAGCCCGGACAGGGGTTTTGCCGCGCCTGCGTGCTGAACCAGCTGATCCCTGATCTTTCCGTCGACGGCAACCGCCGCCGCTGGATTCGCGTCGAGGCGGCGAAGAAGCGTGCCATCTATTCGCTGCTGGCCTTCGGACTGCCGGTTGCGCCCAAGCTGAACCCCGCCGATGAGATCGGGCTGGCCTTCGACTTCCTCGCCGATCCGATCGGCGGCGGGCCCGGTGGCGAGCGCATCCTGACCGGCCACGACAATGGCCTGATCACGCTCAACGTCGCCGAGGCGGATTCAGCCGAGCGCGAGAAGCGGCGCGTCGAGATGGGCGAGAACTATCGCACCTTGCTTGGCCATTTCCGCCACGAGTTCGGCCATTATTATTGGGACCGCCTGATCCGCGACGATCCGCGGAGACTGGAAGCTTTCCGTGCGCTGTTTGGCGACGAGCGCCCCGACTACGAACAGGCGTTGAAGTCCTATTATGCCAATGGTGCCGCGCCCGACTGGCAGCAAGGCCATATCTCGGCCTATGCCACCTCGCATCCATGGGAGGATTGGGCCGAGACCTGGGCCCACCATCTGCACATCACCGACACTCTGGAGATGGTGCACGCGCTGAACTTCCCGCTCGGTCGGCTGGAGACGGTGGAGGCCAACGACTTGCCGCGGGGCGACACTGGCGGCGAGCCGCAGGCAGCCCCTTCGGAGCCGGCGACCGCACCCGAGCCTTTCGAAAAGATCCTTGCCCGCTGGCTGGTGCTGTCTGAAGCCTCCAATTCGATCAACCGCTGCATGGGCCTGCCCGACCTCTATCCCTTCGTCATTTCGGACGTCACGGCGCGGAAATTGGCCTTCGTTCACGAACTTCTGACCGGTTTGCCGAAAGAAAAGGGAACAAATCGTGAGTTGGCGCAGGCGTTTTAGGGGGAACGCATGAGCCACTGACCCGTTTTCGCTGGCGAGGGACCATGAAAACGGAGAGAACCCATGAAATCCCTTTTGTTCCCCGCGGTCGCGGGACTGCTGACCGCGATGTCGGGCGCCGCGCTTGCCGACACCGCCGTCTCCGCCGTCACCGACCTCAACGTGCGCGCCGGGCCCGGCCCGCAATATCCTGTCATCGGCGTGCTTGCCGCCGGCCAGTCGGCGACACTCAATGGCTGCGTCGAAAACAGCAAATGGTGCACCATCGCCGAGGCCGGCGGCCAGGGCTGGATCTATTCCGACTATGTGACGGCTGATTTCGGCGGCAGCCGGGTGGTGCTGACGCAACGGCGTTCCAGCGTTGCTGTCGTCTCGCCGCCGGACGACATCGGCGACTATTCGACCGACTATACCGGCGCGATCATCGCCAGCGATCCGGTCGTCGATGAATTTCCCCCGCCTCCCGCCGAAGTCCGGACCTATCTCGACACGCATCGCCTCGATCCAATCTATCTCGACGGCGAGGTGGTGACCGGCGCGATCTTGCCGGACACCGTCGAGCTGCGCGAAATCCCGAACTACGACTACCGCTATGTCTATGTGAACGGCCAGCGGGCGCTGATTGATCCACAGACGCGGCGCATCATGTACGTGGTACGCTGACATCGGAATTGTGTAAGGCGGCCGCAACCTCAGCGGTCGCCTGACTGCCAGGCAGAGCAGTGCTGCCACGCGGGCCATCGATGGACGTGTGCGATCTCCGAGACGCGAATGCTCCCTTGCGAAATGGATTCCGATTTTCCCGGCCCTCGGCTAGAGCAATTCCAGGAAAAGTGTGACGCGGTTTTCCGTCCGGAATTGCGTCAAAACAAAGAGTTAGATCGGTTCGCCGTTTTCGTGAAATGGTGAAATGCTATAGATCAAGGCAATCAATTCGGCAGGGAACCAGCGTGACGATAGACTCGGCCGCCTTCGAACGCTATCGGCGCTCGCCCAACGCCCGGACGACCTTGCCGCGCCTGTTCCTGGGAACCGCGATCGTCATCCTGTTCTGGGCCGCAACGACGGTGGCCGTGCTGATCGGCGGCATCTATGCATTCTTTGCCTGGCAGGACGGTGCGGCGACACCATCCGGCGTGCATGGGTTCCTTGCCTCGCCGCTCGGCATCCTCACCGCGCTTGCGTCTTTTGCCGGCATCTGGATCGGCCTGTGGATCGCCATGCGCTGGGTCGACGGCGAGAAGCTGTCGGCGCTGCTCGGCGTCAGCCGCCGCGTGTCGCGATCGGGCTTCCTCAAGGGGCTGATCGCGGTGCTGATCACCTCGCTTGTCTCCGAGATCCTGCTCTATCTCTTGCAGCCCGAGATCACGCGCGGTCCGATCAGCCTGTCGTCCTGGCTGCTGTTTGCAATCCCGATCGGCGCGCTCACCTGGCTGCAGACATCGTCGGAAGAGGTGCTGTTCCGCGGCTATCTGCTGCGCGGTCTCGCCAACCGGTTCAGGAGCCCGTTCATCTGGGCGCTGCTGCCGGCCCTGCTGTTCACCGCGCTGCATTGGAGCCCCGGCGCATCCGCCGCGATCAACGCCTGCGTGCTCGCCTCGATCGCCGCTTTCGCGCTGCTGCTGACGGTTGTCGTCTTTGCCACCGGCAATCTCGGCGCCGCCCTCGGTGCTCATCTCGGCAACAATCTGACCGGCTTCCTGCTGATCTCGCATCAGGAGAGCTACAATTCCTTCGCCCTGTTCAATGCCAGGCCGCTCGAAGGGCCAGGCTGGACGACAGCTGATGCGGTGCTCATCGCCTTCATCGGCATCGCCTGCAGCCTGCTGACGATCGTGCTGCTTTTACATCCGCGCTCGCCGCTCGGGGTTGCCGCCGAGGTTCCGGATGAGGCAAACTCGGCCTGATTGCAGCCCAGGGGACAACGCGAAACCGCGCTTGTCTTGACTCTGGCGCCGATTTCCTGTCTACACGCCCCGAATTCCGCGACGAGTATCCCTCCGAGCAAGCCGACCAGGACGCCGAAACCTCTTCGAGGTGAAGTGCTGTAAATCGATCCTGGAGGCCAACACCCGGCAGCGCTGAGCGCCCCCGGGTGCTTTTTGGTTTTGGCTTTTGCTCGCCACGAGCCTTGGACACTTGGCGCGAACGCATTACCTCTCGGGCACCGCTTGCCTGGGAAAAGGAAAAAGAATGTTTGAATCGCTACAGGAACGTCTTGGTTCGATCCTGAACGGCCTCACCGGCCGCGGTGCCCTGTCCGAGGCGGATGTCTCGGCGGCGCTGCGCGAGGTGCGCCGTGCGCTGCTCGAGGCAGACGTAGCGCTGGAAGTGGTGCGCTCGTTCACCGACAAGGTGCGCGAGAAGGCCGTCGGCGCCGCCGTGGTCAAGTCGATCAAGCCCGGCCAGATGGTCGTCAAGATCGTCCATGACGAGCTGGTCGAGATGCTCGGCGCCGAGGGCGTCGCCATCGATCTCAACGCCCCGGCCCCGGTCGTCATCATGATGGTCGGCCTGCAGGGTTCCGGCAAGACGACCACTTCGGCCAAGATCGCCAAGCGCCTTTCCGAGCGTCAGAACAAGAAGGTCCTGATGGCCTCGCTCGACACGCGGCGCCCCGCCGCGCAGGAGCAGCTTCGCCAGCTCGGCGAACAGGTCAAGGTCGCCACGCTGCCGATCATCGACGGTCAGTCGCCGGTCGACATCGCGCGCCGTGCCGTGCAGGCGGCCAAGCTCGGCGGCCACGACGTCGTCATCCTCGACACCGCCGGCCGCACCCATATCGACGAGCCGCTGATGGTCGAGATGGCCGACATCAAGAAGGTGTCGAGCCCACACGAAATCTTGCTGGTCGCCGACTCGCTGACCGGCCAGGACGCCGTCAATCTGGCCAAGAGCTTCGACGAGCGCGTCGGCATCACCGGTCTCGTGCTGACCCGCATGGACGGCGACGGCCGCGGCGGCGCGGCACTTTCGATGCGCGCCGTCACCGGCAAGCCGATCAAGCTGATCGGCACCGGCGAAAAGATGGACGGGCTGGAGGAATTCCACCCCAAGCGCATCGCCGACCGCATCCTGGGCATGGGCGACATTGTCTCGCTCGTCGAGAAAGCCGCCGAAAACATCGACGCCGAACAGGCGGCGGCGATGGCCAAGAAGATGCAGTCGGGCAAGTTCGACCTGAACGACCTCGCCAGCCAGCTTCAGCAGATGTCGAAGATGGGTGGCATGGGCGGCATCATGGGCATGATGCCCGGCATGGGCAAGATGAAGGACCAGATGGCGGCCGCCGGTCTCGACGACAAGATGTTCGGCCGCCAGCTCGCCATTATCTCGTCGATGACCAAGGCCGAGCGCGCCAACCCCGATCTGCTCAAGCATTCGCGCAAGAAGCGCATCGCCGCCGGTTCCGGCACCGACGCGGCCGAAATCAACAAGCTGCTCAAGATGCATCGCGGCATGGCCGACATGATGAAGGCGATGGGCGGCAAGGGCAAAGGCGGCGGCCTGATGCGCGGCATGATGGGCGGCCTCGCCAACAAGATGGGCCTCGGCGGCATGATGCCGGGCGGCATGGGTGGCATGATGGGCGGCGGCATGCCGGACCTGTCGAAGATGGATCCCAAGCAGCTCGAGGCCTTACAGAAGCAAGCGCAGGCATCCGGCCTTGGCGGCATGAAGGGTCTTCCCGGTGGCGGTGGCCTGCCTGGGCTGCCCGGCGGCATGAAACTTCCCGGTCTGCCCGGAATGGGCGGCGGGCTGCCTGGCCTTGGCAAGAAGAAGTGAGGACGCCATGAACGAAGAAAAGGACATGGCCGACGCACGCACGATCCTGGCCGACTATCGCGCCTCGATCGACAATATCGACGCGGCCCTCATCCACATGCTGGCCGAGCGCTTCCGCTGCACCAAGGCGGTTGGCGTGCTGAAGGCGACGCATGGCCTGCCGCCGGCCGACCCGGCGCGCGAGCAGCAGCAGATCGCCCGGCTTCGCCAGCTGGCGAAGGATGCCCATCTCGACCCGGATTTCGCGGAAAAATTCCTCAACTTCGTCGTCCGCGAAGTGATCCGCCACCACGAACAGATCGCCGCTTCGAGCAGCGGCGGGACAAAGACCCCGCTTCCAACGGCGTGATGAAAACCAACTGAAACCCGATCAACGAACTTAGAGTTTTTAGGAGAAAAGAAATGCCCTTGAAGATCCGACTGGCCCGCGCGGGCTCGAAGAAGCGTCCTTACTACCACGTCGTCATCGCCGACGCCCGTTCGCCGCGTGACGGGCGGTTCATCGAGTCGATCGGCTCGTGGAACCCACTGCTGCCCAAGGACGGCGAACGCGTCAAGGTCGACGCCGACCGCGTCAAGCATTGGCTGGCGCATGGCGCCCAGCCGACCGACCGCGTGCTGCGCTTCCTCGACGAAGCCGGCCTCGTCAAGCGCGACGCCCGCTCCAACCCGAAGAAGGCCGAGCCGGGCAAGAAGGCGCAGGAACGCGCTTCGCTCTTGAAGAAGGCGCAGGAAGACGCCGCTGCCGCGGCGGCTCCAGCCGAGGCGGAAGCCGCTACCGCCGAATAGATATTGCCCTATCGCATCCAGGAAAACGGCGGGCCCAAGGCCCGCCGTTTTGCTATCGACTTCACTTTCGAACGCGGCCCTATCAATAGCCGCTCGGGCAGCGGTCGACGTAGACGCGGCCATAACGATCGCGGTAGCGGCATTCGCCAGGTTCGCTCGCCCGGCCGATCAACGCACCGGCAACAGCGCCGACAGCGCCACCGACCACCGCGCCTTCAACCGGATCGCCGGCGACCGCGGCGCCGACGGCAGCGCCACCCAATCCGCCGACAGCCGCGCCCTTTTCCGTTTGTGAACAAGCGGCGAGCGGCACCAGCAGGGCCATCAGAAGCATCGTTTTCTTCATTGTCGTTCCTCTCCAGCTAGGAGCCGCCTCCGCCGCCAAGCCAATATCTAACTCGCAACTCGGCGATTTGATCCCAAAGAGGTTGCCGGCAAGGGGGTTCAGGCTTCCAGCAGGGGCGGTGCTCGGATTGCGCCGCCCAGCGTGTGGACGTCGTGCGCGATACCGGTCTATCGGCTGGACGGGATCAGCGCGCGCACTCATGGGTCGCGCAGACAGCGACGCAGCGCGGACTCTAGGACGATGAGAGAGGGGCGTCTCGGCCAATCTCCGAGGGCAGTGCCGTCCATGCCGGGCACCTACGAAAAATAGAACTTCTCGGCCGTTAGCATTTTCGGCGGGGTCTCGCCCAGCGCCTCGAACACCGAGATCTCGCAGACACGGCACAGGCCGTCGAGGGCGAGGTCGTTGGCCTCGGTGCCGAACGGATCCTCGAGTTCTTCCGAAAGCGCATCGAGGCCGAAGAAGGTGTAGGCGATCAGCGCCGTGAACAGCGGCGTCGCCCAGCCGGCGGCGGAGACCAGCCCGAAGGGCAAGAGCAGGCAGAAGATATAGGCGGTGCGCTGCAGAAGCAGCGTATAGGCGAACGGCAGGGGTGTTCCCATGATGCGCTCGCATCCGGCCTGCGCGGCGGCGATTTCCGACAGGCGCTCGTCGAGGATGCGGTAGCCGATCGCATCGATCGCGCCGGCCTTGCGCAGCGCGGCGATGCGGCGGCCCATGCCACGCACCATTGCGTCCGGTGCGTTGGCTGCCTTGGCGACGATCTCGGTTTCGTCACCGATGAAAGCGCGGGCCTGCGGCGCCGCGTCGACGCGCCTGAGCAGCCCGCGCAGAAAGTGGCAGAAGGCGATCGCCTCCATCAGCAGGCCGCGCAATTCCGTCCGGTCGTCGACCAGCCCGGCGGAGGCGCGTGCCAGGTTGCGGATGTCGAAGACGAGCTGGCCCCACAGTTTGCGCGCCTCCCACCAGCGGTCGTAGGCGGCGTTGTTGCGGAAACCGAGATAGATCGACAATGCCACGCCGAGCAGTGCGAATGGCGCGGTGCCGGCATTGCCGAAGTCGAGCTTCAGCGCCCGCGTAATCACCACCACCAGCGCGCCATAGGCCGCAAAGCCAAGGATCTGCGGCAGGATGCGCGGCACCACCGAGCCGCGCATGATGAAGAACAGGTGCAGAAGGCGTGGGCGCGGGCGGACGATCATCAAAGGCCTTTCGCGGACCGGCGCTGGTCCTCAGCTGCTTTATTGTGCGACGCAACAGGTCCGCAAGCCCGGCCGCCAGCGACATAGCCATGTCGCCTGTGCAGCACGCGGACTATCGGCACCCGCCGGTCGCGGATATTGAGGAGCACGGGCTGCGGCCCTTTTCTATGGACGAGAGAAGACGAATGACCGGCGAAACCGATCTGAAGACACTGCTGGCATCGATGACGCCGGAACTGCTCGCCGGCACCTATGTCTTCGTTAGGCTGGCGCCTGACCTCGCTCAGCCGGAAGGCCTCGAGCCGGTGATGGTGTTCCGCGAGCGCGAGGGCGTGACGCTGATCGTGGCCGAGGAGGCGGCCAGCACAGCCGGCCTGACCGCTTCCTTCCGCTGCCGTATGGTGACGCTGAACATTCATTCGTCGCTGGAAGCGGTCGGCTTCCTCGCCGCCATCACCACGCGGCTCGCCGCGGCCGGCATGGGCGTAAATCCGGTCTCGGCCTTCTACCACGACCATCTGTTCGTCCCGGCCGAGCGGGCGGAGGAGGCGATGGAGCTGCTGATGAAGTTGGCCGAGGAGAGCGCCGGCTGAGCTTTGACAGAAACCCAAAGATCGCGTAAATTATGTTAAATGCGTAAATTACGCGATTTAGGATGAAGCACCATGCGTGAAGTTCCCACTACTGAATTCACCCGCAATTTCGGGCGCTACCGTGAAATCGTACAGCGTGAACCGGTCGCCGTGATGAGTCACGGGCGGCCAACCGGCTATTTCGTTTCGGCCGTCGAGTTCGAAGAACTACAGCACTACAAGAACCTGGCCCGGCAATCGTTTGCGACCAAGGATCTGCAGCGCGAGGAAGTGGAAGCTATCGCCGGCGGCCGCATGTCATCGGAACACGATCATCTCAATGCCTTGATGGATCGCAAGTAAGGCATGCCGCTTCCCGATCCGCAGCTCGGCCTCGTGATCTCCTATGCGTATCTGTGGCATCATGAGCATCAAGCCGGACAGGATGAAGGGCGAAAGGATCGTCCTTGCGTGATCGTCCTCGCCGTCGAACGCGGGGCCGACGGTCTGATCGTGACGGTGGTGCCAATCACGCATGTATCGCCAGCAAACCCGTCACTGGCGATCGAGCTGCCACCAGCCGTCAAGGGTCACTTGGGTCTGGACGGCGAGCGCTCATGGGTGATGCTCCACGAAGGCAATCGCTTCGCATGGCCAGGTTACGACCTCCGTCCTATACCACGCTCCACCGATCGCTACGACTACGGCCTGCTGCCGCCACGGCTGTTCTCATCGATGGTGGAGCGCTTCAAGACGATTTGGGAAGCCGGGCAAGGCCGCCAGGTACCGCGCGACTGACCCTTTGCTGCCGCGCCGATCGGTCTGCAAAGGATACTTCGAAGAGTTCCAGCTTGGCGCCGCTGCGCTCCGTCCAGCACCCTTATTCGTCTTGGCGCTGCGCGCCAATCACCTTCTCCCACAACAAGGGGAGAAGGAAGAAGCATCCCGGCCGAAGGCCGAGCCCGCGACTGCGGGCCGCCGGCTTTCCGGCGCCCTCGCGGAGGGCCAGCCGCGGCAGCGGCGATACGGCCCGTGAGCGAAAGCGAATCGGCCGAAGGCCAAGCCCGTGAGCGAGATTAAGCCGCCTTCTTCTTCGGCTGGATCAGGCCACGCTCGACCAGCAGCTCGGCGATCTGCACCGCGTTCAGCGCCGCGCCCTTGCGCAAATTGTCGGAGACGATCCACATCGACAGACCGTTGTCGATGGTCGAATCCTCGCGGATGCGCGAGATGAAGGTGGCGTCCTCGCCGGCCGATTCCAGCGGCGTGATGTAGCCGCCGTCCTCGCGCTTGTCCAAGACCTGGCAACCCGGCGCCTCGCGCAGGATATCGCGCGCCTCGTCGGCGGTGATCGGCTTTTCGAACTCGATGTTGACCGCTTCCGAATGGCCGATGAACACCGGCACGCGCACGCAGGTCGCCGTCAGCTTGATCTTGGGGTCGAGCATCTTCTTGGTCTCGGCGACCATCTTCCACTCTTCCTTGGTGGAACCGTCGTCGAGGAAGACATCGATATGCGGGATGACGTTGAAGGCGATGCGCTTGGTGAACTTCTTGACCTCGACGCCATCGGCGACGAACACGGCGCGCGTCTGCGTGAACAGCTCGTCCATGCCTTCCTTTCCGGCCCCCGACACCGACTGATAGGTGGCGACGACGACGCGCTTGATGGTGGCGAAATCGTGCAGCGGCTTCAGCGCCACGACGAGCTGCGCCGTCGAGCAGTTCGGGTTGGCGATGATGTTCTTGCGCGTGAACAGCGAGATCGCATCCGGGTTCACTTCCGGCACGATCAGCGGCACGTCCTGGTCGTAGCGGAAGGCCGACGAATTATCGATGACGACGCAGCCCTGCTTGCCGATCTTCGGCGACCATTCCTTGGAGACGTTGCCGCCGGCCGACATGATGCAGATGTCGGTGTCGGAAAAATCATACTGGTCGAGCGACTTGACCTTCAGCGTGCGGTCGCCGAACGACACTTCGGTGCCTTGGCTGCGCCGCGAGGCCAGCGCCACGACTTCGCTTACCGGAAAGCCGCGCTCTTCCAGTATGTTGAGCATTTCCCGGCCCACATTGCCCGTGGCGCCGACGATCGCTACCTTGAAACTCATTAGAAATCTCCTGTCCCTCTCCGCTTGGTTTTTGGAGAAACCCGCCGGCCGGTGCGGGTTCCGTCCCCCGGGCCGGACCCGGGAGAGGGTGGTTAGGCCAAGGGAATCACACCGTTTTGGTGGTTTTGGCCATAGTTTTGCTGGAACGGGGAGACGCGCCGACGCGCCCGGCCCAATGGTGTGCATTGCGGCCAGGGAGGTCGAATGCAAGAACCGCCATCAAAAGGCCGCGCATCGAAACTATCCTGTTCGGTGCCGGCTTTTACGCGGTTTGCGTCAAGAGTCAATTGCCGAGCGACCTCGGTTTCCCGCGCACCCTGTACAATGGCGGCTGCGCGAAGTACGAACGAGCAAGATTGTTTTGGCTGGCGCGAGGTCGGCCCCGGCATGTGCTCCATGATGAGCGCAGACCCTAAATTCCGAAAGAGTAAGATGTCCAACTTCGAAGCACTTGTCCCAGCGCTTGCCAGGGCGCTGGAAAAACGCGGCTATTCCGAGCTGACGCCGGTACAAAAGGCGGTTGTTGCCCCCGAACTCGGTGAGGCCGATGCGCTGGTGTCGGCACAGACCGGCTCCGGCAAGACGGTAGCCTTCGGCCTTGCCTTGGCGCCGACCTTGCTTGACGGCGCGGAGCGCTTTGGCCACGCCGCGGCACCGCTGGCGCTGGCCGTGGCGCCGACGCGCGAACTGGCGCTGCAGGTGACGCGCGAGCTGGAATGGCTCTACGAGCTGACCGGCGCCACGGTGGCGTCCTGCGTCGGCGGCATGGACATGCGCTCGGAGCGGCGTGTGCTGGAGCGCGGCGCCCATATCGTCGTCGGCACGCCCGGCCGGCTGCGCGACCACATCACGCGGCGCTCGCTCGACATGTCGGCGCTCAAGGCGGTGGTGCTCGACGAGGCCGACGAGATGCTCGACCTCGGCTTTCGCGAGGACCTCGAATTCATCCTCGACGCCGCACCCGCCGAGCGCCGCACGCTGATGTTCTCGGCCACCGTGCCGCGTTCCATCGCCACGCTCGCGCAAGGGTACCAGCGCGATGCCGTGCGCATTTCGGCCGCCGGCGAGGAAAAGCAGCATCTCGACATCGAATACCGGGCGCTGAGCGTTGCCCAGCCCGACCGGGAAAACGCCATCATCAACGTGCTGCGTTTCTATGAGGCGAAGAACGCGCTGGTGTTCTGCAACACACGTGCCGCCGTCAATCATCTGACCGCGCGCTTCAACAACCGCAACTTCTCTGTTGTCGCACTGTCCGGCGAGCTCAGCCAGAACGAACGCAGCCACGCGTTGCAGGCCATGCGCGACGGCCGCGCAAAGGTCTGCATCGCCACCGATGTGGCGGCGCGCGGCATCGACCTGCCCAACCTCGAACTGGTCATCCACGCCGACCTGCCGACCAACCCGGAAACGCTGCTGCATCGCAGCGGCCGCACCGGCCGCGCCGGGCGCAAGGGCGTCAGCGCGCTGATCGTGCCCAACAGCGCCCGCAAGCGCACCGAACGGCTGTTGCAGAACGCCGGCCTCAAGGCGACATGGGCGAGCCCCCCCTCGGCCGATGACGTCATGCGGCGCGACGACGAACGCATCCTCGCCGATCCGGTTTTCGACGAGCCGGTGAAGGAGGACGAGCGCGGCTTCATCGACGCGCTGCTCGCCAAACATGGCGCCGAACAGGTGGCCGCCGCCTTCGTGCGCCAGTGCCGCGCCAGCCGCTCGGCGCCCGAGGATCTCATGGAAATCGCGCCGTTCACGCCATCGCGTGAAAGACCGGCGGGTGAAGGTTTCGCACGCCGCGACGAAGCGCCCATCCGCCGCGACGATTTCGGCGCCAGCGTCTGGTTCTCGCTGTCGATCGGACGCCGGCAGAGCGCCGAACCGCGCTGGCTGATCCCAATGCTCTGCCGCACCGGCAGCATCAGCAAGCGCGAGATCGGCGCCATCAAGATGCAGCCGGAAGAGACCTTCGTGCAGATCGCCGCCGACTGGGCCGACCGCTTCCTGGCCGCGATCGGTCCCGACCGCAAATTGCAAGGCAACATTCTGGTGAAGCGGTTGGACGGCCAGCCCGACCTGTCGCGCGCGGGCTACCAGGCTCCGAGCCCCGACAAGAAACCACATCGCGGCAAAGGAACGTTCGACCCAACCGCGCCGAAGCGGAAATTCGAGAAACGCGCACCGGCCTCAGCCGATCAGCGTCCGGCGACCGCGCATGAGGCAAAGCCGTGGGCGAAAAACCCGGGCAAGCCGAAATTCGACAACACAAGCGCGCCAAAGCACAAGAAGGCGAAGAAGCGGCCTTCCTAAAACCTTGATCGGCGGGACGCGCTGGCCTGCAGGCCCGCCTTGATGGCGGCCCAGCTTGCCGTCGCCGGTGTTGGCCGATGGTTTTGGGCGATGCGCTCCACCAGCGAGGAACGCCACGCATGGTCCTCCGCCATCTTGCGGATCGCCGCATACCAGCCTCGCTGGTCCTGCGAATCGATTGCCGGCATCAGGCCGCCGCTCGCCTCGATCAGCGACGGCGCCGTCGAGACGATGACGGGAATGCCGAAGTCGAGGCATTCGGAGGCTCCATAGCCCCAGCCTTCGATATGCGAGGGAAAGACGCCGAAAGAGGCGCTGCGATAGTATCGGATGAGCTCCTCATCGCTGATCAGCCCGGTGAATGTGACTTGCTCGAGCAGCTTGGGATGGGCCTTGAGAAAAGCGCGCAGCGGCTCGATCATCCAGCCCCAGCGCCCGGCGCAGACGAGCCTCGGCAGCTTGACGCCTTCGTCAAGCGCCTGCTGCCAGATCCGCGCCAGCAGGATGTGGTTCTTGCGGACTTCGATGGTCGAGCAATAGAGCACGAACGGCTCGGCGACTTCGATGCGCGAAGTCTTACCGGCGCGCGATGCCGTCTCGTGCAGGATGGAGGGCATTGGAAAACGATACACGACCGGCGCGGCGATTCCGGCTTTGCGCATATGATCGGTCAGCGTGGCACCGACTTCGTCGGAGGCGCAAAACGCCGGCGCGCCGGAGCGGACGAGGTGCTCGAGATAGGATCCGAAGCGGGTCTCGCGCGTGCCCGCACCGAGCAGGTCCGGGCGCAATGCCGGGATGAGATCGTGGCAAAGGAAAGCAACGTCGCCGGCGCCACCCGAGACGGCGGATCGGTCTTCCGAGGTCAGGATGTGATGGCTGATGAGCACCGGACCCGGCTCCGCCCGCGCGGCAAGGGGCTCAGCCTCCAGTCGCAAGCCCAACCCGACCCGCCGGTACAGGCGATAGGCGAAGATCAGCAGCCTTGTCGCTTGGAACCCAATTCCCTTCCTGCCGTTGGTCACCGTCCTGGCAAGGTGACGGTCGGTATCGCGCTTGCCCCACGGATATTGCCTCACCGCCTCGAAAGCTTCCGATAGCGCTATGCGTCTTCCCGGCCATTTTTTGACGCGCCAAGGCGAGATCTCGCCCGTCGCGACATGCTCCTGTTCGAAAGGCGCCAGAGGCCGAAACCGGCCCGACCTGAACGCCACCACCTCCACGCGAGGGTCGGGATCGGCCAGGGCCGCGTTGATGAGAAAGCTTTCCACCCGTGGGATGCCTGCCAGACCCTCGCCGGGCGGCCAGAACATCAGGCCGGTGGCATCGATGGCCAGTCTCGGAGGCCTTGTGACCTCTTTGTCCTCAGTCACGACGCTGGCATCGGAACGCTCGACTGTCATTATCTGCTTTTGGGTCTGCCTTTGGCGAAGGCGGTTGCACTTGATGTCTTATGCTTCATTTGCCGCCTAGACGGTAGCCATGTTGCCCGGTCTTGCCCATCGGCTCGGCAGTGTGCCACACCTTGGCCGGGACGTGGCGAGAGGGGTGGCCTATGCGCGGCGAAGTGCTTCATTATGACGAGGAGCAGGCTTTTGGCTTCATCACCGGAGCCGATGGCAACCGCTATACCTTCACCCGCGAGAGCCTGCGCCGGCAAACCGCCATGCCCAAGGGCACGGTCGTCGAGTTCCAGCCAGGTGGCGGCCAGGCGCGCGACGTCTTTTCGATTGGCGCCCAGACCGTCACCGAGGCCCCGACCCCGAAGGCCGGAATCAACACCGCATCGACTCAAGCCGGCAACGCACCGGCAGCTTCCGCTTTCCAGGCGCGGCATTTCGGCCGCTCATCCGAGCCAGCCGAGCCCACTGATCTCTGGGGCTATTTCTGGCGCGGCGTGACGCAGAACTATTTCAATTTCGCCGGCCGGGCCCGCCGCAAGGAATATTGGGGCTATTTCCTGTTCTGGGTGGTCTCGCTGCTGATCATCGGCGGCATCGGCCTTTTCGCCGACAACGAAATGGGCAATTTCGACAGCAGCGTGTCGGCGGCTGTAACCGTTGGCCTTTGCGGCACCTTCGTGCTGGTGACCCTCCTGCCCAGCCTCGGCATGACCGTCCGCCGCATCCATGACATCGGGCTTTCAGGCTGGCTTTATCTGGTGGTGCTCATCCCGACCATCGGCAGCCTGATCATCCTGGTCTTCGCGCTGATCCCGACGCAGGCCCGGGAAAACCAGTGGGGTCCGGTGCCCACGGGCGTCCGAGTTTGATCTGGCGTGCATATTGCAATCTATCGCAACCCTGGATAGTATTCTCATCGCGGCATGGATGTGGGTAGGGCATGCGGGGCGCGGTGCTTCACTACGACAAGGATCAGGACTACGGCTACATCAATGGAGTCGACGGCAAGCGTTACTTCTTCGTCCGTAACGATCTGAATCAGGGGGCGGCCCTCGTCAGCGGCACCCTCGTCGAATTCCAGCCGGATGACGGCACGGCGCGCAATATCGTGGCCGTGAGTTCGACCACGATCTCGTCACCCCCCGGCGGCCAGCTCGGCCGTACCGACGAAAACCAGTCCACTCGTTCCACGGGACTGTGGGCATACTTCCGGAACACGGTGAGCCTGAACTATTTCAATTTCAACGGACGCGCCCGCCGCAAGGAATTCTGGGCCTTTTGGCTATGCTTTAATCTTGTGCTGGTGACGCTGCTTGGCTTCGGGATACTCGTCAATCTGGCCATCAACGGCTTCGGCATCAATGCGGGCAGGACATCGATCGGATCCCTACCCGCCATTGTCTTCCTCCTGGCATTCGGCCTGCCGTGGATCGCGCTTACCGTGCGGCGTCTTCACGACATCGGCCTGAGTGGCTGGCTTGTCTTGATCTGCTTCATCCCAGTTATCGGCGAAGCGGTCTTGTTGGTCTTCGGGCTGATCGAGTCCCAGGTGGGCGAAAACCCCTGGGGCCAGGTGCCGGCAGGCGTCAGGGTCTAGGGGCGATCGCCTTCAAGTCGTCGTTCGAAAGCCTGAGAAATACCTTCTGGCCGTGGCGTTGGGCGCCGAGCCGCTCGTAAAAACGCAACGCGCCCTCGTTCCAATCTTCGGTGGTCAGGTCGATACGGCCAATACCGTGGCTGAGGCAATGATCTGCGAGAAAGCCGATCAGCGCTCGGCCGACGCCGGCGTTGCGGATGTTGTCGCGCACGAACAGGTCCTTGAGGAACAGCAGCCGCTCAAGATCGATACCTGGATGTGCGATCGCCACCGACGCCAAGCCGCTGACCTCGCCGTCGACGAAGGCGAGCGCGAAATGCGGATAGGCCGGGCTTTCCTCGCCAAGCCATTTGCGTGCAGCAGATAGGGCCCGGTCGGCATCGAGAGACGGCTGCCGGTAATGCTCCGCCATCTCGCACAGTATGGCCGCGAGTGCCGCGGCGTCCTCGATCGTCGCCCAGCGGACGTCGACCGCCATAGGATCAGCCCAGGAATTTGGCGATGATCGCGTCGCCCATCTCGACAGTGCCAACCTCGGTCATGCCGGGGGAGAAAATATCCTTGGTGCGCAGGCCTGCGTCGAGCACCGCGGCGATCGCGCCTTCGACACGGTCGGCCTCATCAACCATGCCGAAGGAATAGCGCAGGCACATGGCGAAGGAGGCGATCATGGCGATCGGGTTGGCAATGCCCTTGCCGGCAATGTCGGGCGCCGAGCCGTGCACCGGCTCGTACAGCGCCTTGCGCTTCTTGGTCTTCACATCAGGCGCGCCGAGCGAGGCCGACGGGAGCATGCCGATCGAGCCGGTCAGCATGGCGGCGATGTCGGACAGCATGTCGCCGAACAGATTGTCGGTGACGATGACGTCGAACTGCTTCGGCCAGCGCACCAGCTGCATGCCGCCGGCATCGGCCAGCATGTGGTCGAGCTTGACGTCTGAATAGCGCGCCTTGTGGGTCTGGGTGACGACTTCGTTCCACAGCACGCCCGACTTCATCACATTGCGCTTTTCCATCGAGGTGACGTGGTTCTTGCGGGTGCGTGCGAGTTCGAAGGCGACGCCCGAAATGCGCTCGATCTCGAACGTGTCGTAAACCTGCGTGTCGATGCCGCGCTTCTGGCCATTGCCGAGATCGATGATCTGCTTCGGCTCCCCGAAATAGACGCCGCCGGTCAGCTCGCGCACGATCAAGATGTCGAGACCCTCGACCACCTCCTGCTTGAGCGAGGAGGACGCCGCAAGTGCTGGATAGCAGATGGCCGGGCGCAGATTGGCGAACAGCTCCATGTCCTTGCGCAGGCGCAGCAGGCCGGCTTCGGGGCGCACCTCGTAAGGCACCGCGTCCCATTTCGGACCGCCGACGGCGCCGAACAGCACCGCGTCGGCCGCCATTGCCTTTGCCATGTCGGCATCGGAGATCGCCGCGCCATGCGCGTCGTAGGCGCAGCCGCCGACCAGGCCTTCGTCAGTGGAAAAACCGCTGCCGAGCTTGTCGTTCATGACGGCGATCAGTTTCTTGACCTCGGCCATGGCCTCCGGACCGATGCCGTCGCCGGGGAGCAGGAAAAGATGCTTCGTTGCCATGGAGAACCGTCCCAGAAAGAATTTGAACCGCGGCCTTGCTAAACGCCAGGCGGCCCGTGCGCAAGGGGACGAGCGCCGAGATCCTTCACACCCCCCTCTGCCCTGCCGGGCATCTCCCCCGCAAGGGGGGAGATCGAATGTTACTTCGGCCTTCGCCAATCGTTGGCGTGGAAATGGGTAGGACGACGAAACTGCCAATCTCCCCCCTTGCGGGGGAGATGTCCGGCAGGACAGAGGGGGGTGCTGTCCCGCCAGCGTCGGGGAGTCCTGTGGCCCGGCTACCGATGCGAGAGAATGTTGACCAGCCGGCCGAACGGATCGCGCACATAGAAGCGCCGCACGCCCCAGGGCTCGTCGGCCGGTCCGTATTCGATGACGAAGCCGGCGGTCTTCATGGCATTGAGCGCCGCATCGACATCGTCGACCTCGATCGAGAGATCCGGCACCGGCGTGCCGGAGCCGCCTTGCGCCATGAAGCTGACCTGCACCTGCATCTTTTCATCGGAACCGTAGGTGGCGATCCAGCCAAGATCCATGAGCACATCGAGGCCGAGCGCGTCCTGGTAGAAGCGCTTCGCCGCGGCGATATCAGGTGTCTCGATGTTGGCGACGATACGCCGGACTTTCATCCGCCCGCCTTTCATGCCGTGCACCGCAGCGCCGTCACTTCGATCTCGATCTTCATTTCCGGTCTGTTGAGCTGGCAGACGATCATCGTCGCCGCCGGCCTGATGTCGCCGAACGTCTCGCCGAGGATCGGGAAGACCACATCCACGAAGGCCTGGTCGGTGATGTAGTAATGCGCCCGCACCACGTCGGCCATTTCGAAGCCGCCGTCATGAAGCGCCTTGCCGATCGTCGCCAGGCAATTGCGCGTCTGTGCTTCGACCGTATCCGGCATCGTCATCGTCGCATAGTCGTAGCCGGTCGTTCCGGACACGAAACACCAGTCGCCCTGCACCACCGCGCGCGAATAACCGGCGGTTTTTTCGAACGGCGAGCCGGTGGAGATCAGTTTTCGCATGGGTGTTTCTCTCAGAAGTGTGGCGGCCATTTTGCAGGCAAGATGCCGGTCCGGCCATGGGCCAACGCAGAGGGATTGGCGGTGCAAACCTCGATGCCGGC
>NZ_JAMYLA010000059.1:0-38891 GCF_040317725.1 Mesorhizobium sp. M1396
GCCCCTCATCGCCCTGCCGGGCACTTCTCCCCGTATAGTGACGGGGAGAAGGACACCGTGTCCGATGGTTTCGCCAATCATCCGCGTCCCAACAAACGAGCCAAGGTAGCGGCCAGCGTGCTTCTCCCCGTTCACGGGGAGAAGGTGCCGGCAGGCGGATGAGGGGCAGCGCAAGCCCAGAGGAATAAAACTCAGTTCCTTGATCTCAGCTCCACCTCACCCGCCGACAAGAACAGCAGCACCACATCCGACATGCCAAGCAGCGGCGTAAAGGTCACGATGGTGATCCCGCCCGTGGCATTGGTCCGCGTCAGGCCTTCGGAATAGATGTCGAGCGGCGGTTCCTCGTCGAACCAGACGCCGTGCAGGGTCTCGCCCTGCCATTTCTCGCGGCCCTTCTCGAAGCTCTTGAACGACAGCACCGATTCATCGGCCTGCACGTCGCCGCCGCCGCCCCAGCGCACCACGACGCTGTCGAGCGCGCCCGGCGCGCCGCGGCCCATGCTGGTCTGCAGGATGGCGTCGGCGGGGATCATGCCGGTGCCCCAGGCCGCCTGCTGCTGCGGCGGGCCGACCAGCACCCGCTGCGGATTGTCACGCGTGCCCTCGCCGGTGACGCCGGCAGCCCACAGCCGAACGGCCGTGTCGAAAATCTTGCCCTGCCACCACGAGGGATAGCGGCCGGTCAGGTGCATCGCCCATTCGGCGCCCCCGGCGCGGGTCTTGCCGAGCTGATTGCCGGCCATGAACAGGCGCTCGCGGTTTTGCGCGCCTGCGGCGTGAAACTCGGCTTGCCGCTGATACGGCTTGTAGGCCGCAAGAAGATTAGTGCGGCGCCTGCGGTCCAGTTCCGCCAGCAGCGCCAGGTACTCCGTCCTCGCCGCCATCGGCGCGGTCTTCGAGGAACGGTTTGACGACGGCTTCGAGGGCACGGATGCGGCTGCGGATCTCGTCATCGCTCAAGCCGTCCAGTTGGTTGATCGTGGCATTGAAATCCCTGGGCAGCACCGACAACACGATCTTCAGATACTGGTCGGGTTTGTCGGCGCGCACCTCGGCGATGACGCCGGCGCCATGCGCGCGGAAATCGGCGCGCACGGCAGCCAGGAAATCATCGCCCAGCGTTTTCTTCGCGCGCTTGGGGCGGGGCTTCGGCGTGGTCGCCGGGCTGGTGGCGGGTTTGCGCCTTGCCGGCTTGACGCTCATCGGCTTGGCGGCGGCTTTGTCAATCATGGACATGGCCGTCCGTGGTGTTGGCATCGGTGGCGGAAACCGCCCCAGCCTTCGGCGAGATCGATCTGGCCCGGCTGGCCGGCTTCCTCGAGCGAGCGGATTTCTTCCTGACGCGCTTCTTGGCTCCCCTTGGCCTTGCCGTATCGGCAGGCTTGGCCGCCCGGGCAGGCTTCCCCGCACCGGCCAGCGCCTTGAGGCGCGCCATGGCGAGACCGACAAGCTGTCCGCCGACGCCTGCCTGCGGGAAACAAAAAACACCGGCCTCGCCACGAACCATGCCGATCAGCACACCGGCCGCGACCGGCTCGGCCCGGCCAAGGCGTGGCCGCGGCGCGCCACCCTCGAACTCGCCGATGGCGCTGACGATTTCCTGGCCGTCATCGCCGGTGATGATGGTTGCGTAGCGGGTCATGGTATTTCTCACGGATGCGAAAATGAGTCATCGGGCGAAGACGGCGTTCCTTCGCGCCCCCCTCTGTCCTGCCGGACATCTCCCCCACGAGGGGGAGATTGGCAGCTCCAGCGCCCAGCCATCATTGCGACGTTGGCGGTTGGCAAAAGCCGGCGTGGCATCCGATCTCCCCCCTTGCGGGGGAGATGTCCGGCAGGACAGAGGGGGGTGCTGTCCCGCCGACATTCCGCGTCGACAACACAGGCAG
Organism: Mesorhizobium sp. M1396; assembly: GCF_040317725.1. Lineage (NCBI taxonomy): Bacteria > Pseudomonadati > Pseudomonadota > Alphaproteobacteria > Hyphomicrobiales > Phyllobacteriaceae > Mesorhizobium > Mesorhizobium sp. M1396. The sequence goes on from NZ_JAMYLA010000059.1 coordinate 1,893, forward strand.
ACGTCAAATCGAAAGGAGCCCAAAAACACAAAACCCGCCTCGGCGGCGGGTCGGTGGCGCAACTCAGCACCATGGACAAATATGTAGCATGGCTGCCCTCACCCTGTCAACGATTTTCTGAGAAAAAATTCCTATATCGGTCGAAACCCCCTGCCCGACCGGCGCCACCAAGCCCGTGGAACTCCCGCTTTTGCCGGCCGGCTGGCCATGAGCCGGCATCCGTGAAATCATTAGCGGAAGCTTATGGAATGATTCCCGTCGCGCGGCCTTGTGGGAGAGGACGATGGACAGACCAGCCATGGCATCCGTGTTCAGGATGCGGCATGCATCGGCCACGGTTTCCGGGGTGCGCAGCACCGGCCAGGGCCAGGCCGATCCGGTCATCCGCGTGCGTTCGCTCGGCGAAGCGATCCGCTTCGTCGCCCACGCCTACCCCCAATACGACATCAGCGCCGTCGCCATCAGCTGCGGCGATCCTTCGGTCACGCGCCTCGGCAGCCTGGAGGTGAAGGCGCTGTGGCGCGAATATGGCGAGCGCCTGACGCAGGAATAGACGGGTTCCGCGCCGCCTTCCGGATCGGAAACGCTGCTGGCGCGTTTCAACTGCGATCAATGGAGGGAAAATCGCCATGAACGTCGCCAACCTGCAACTCGAAGGCCTGCTCATGGCCGTCGCATCGATCAACCACGTCCTGGTTCGAAAAGGCATACTGACGGCCGAGGAGATCGACATCGCCTTGCGCAAGGCCGAGGCCAGCGAAACCAGCCAGGAGCGATCCGAAGGCATGTCGGCGTCCAGCCGCGATGCCGTCAACTTTCCGATACGGCTGCTGGAGCTCGCCAACCAGTGCCAGCCGGAGGCCGACATGCCCTCCTTTTCAAAACTGGCCCGCATGGTTGGCAAGGTGAAGGAGCCCTACAACGACCAGATGTGATCCTTCGCCTCAAGCCCTACCCGGCCATCCCAGATTGAGCGAAAGCACCTTGCCCGGCCCATGCACGGCGGCAAACAGCAATCCGGCCAGGAAGGAAAAATGGTCGACGAAGAAGCCGAACTCGGCCTGGTTGCCGGCCCAGTGGCTGGGTCCGTGGAACGCAAGGCCGAGGAACAGCACATAGGCGGCGGCCGCCAGGGCGGCTTGCGAGAAGAAGGCGCCGGTCAGGAAACACAGCACCAGGGCGACTTCCAGGATCGCCGCGCACCAGGCCAGGAACAGCGGAAACGGGAAGCCGGCGGCGGCGATGTAGCCGGCGGTCGCCTCCATGCCCATGAACTTGAAGGTCACGGCCATCAGGAAGACGGCGGCGAAGATCAAGCGGGCGATGAGAAGTGCCGCGGTCTGCCACGGCGATTGGGTGATTTGCGACTGTGTGATTTGCGACGGCATGGTCGTTCTCCAGGTTTGCAATGGGTTCCGACCCAAGGACGCGCGACCGACGCCAGGTCCGACACCCCCAGGCAGATTTTTGTCTGGAAGCCCACTTATCCGAGGTGCCTCTTTGAATCCATGCACCGTGCCGGCAAAACCGATTTTCGGTTTGCCGGCCGATCTCGCCGCGATGCGCCTTAAGCCGGCCTGAGGGCGGATTCGGCGCCGACGGTCCTTCCAGCATCCCGCAAATCATGAAACTTGTTGGTAACCGCGAAAATGCTATAGTTAGCTGGGGCTAATGCACAGGTATACCGGTGCAGTTATTCGGGGTGGGGTTGAAGTGGGCACAAGCGTCGGGTTCAGAAAAAAATCCCGTGGCGTCCGGTCGACGGCGCTGCAATGCAGCGGCTGCGGTGGCGCCGGCCAGGTCTTCCAGTGTCCGCGCTGGACGAGTTCCAACGGCCATTGCTGCCCCGCCGGTACGCACCAGCGCGGCTGCCCCGGCGTCAGCGCAGCATGCACCGAGTGCGACGGCGAGCGCTCGTCCGACGCCGGCCCCAGGCGCTCCTCGGCCTGATGCCAGGCGGTCGAAAACCGCCCGGCCTTATTGTCGTGCTTGTGGAACCCGCGGCGCCGATCTGTGTTATGTCCTGTTGATCGCGGGATCGGGCGCAGACGGCCGCGCGTTTCCCCGACAACAGAAAGCGAGGCCCGAGATGGCTGACGACAAGTCGAAGACGAAACAGGACCGCAAGCTGGTCTCGAGCGAAGAGCCCTACGAGGTCGCTGCCTTTGCCCGCAAATACGGCATTCCGCCAAGCGAGGCGCAGACCATCATCAAACGCTACGGTCCATCGCGCAAGAAGCTCGACGCCCATATGGCGGCCCGCGGCTAAAGCATGGCCGGACGGATCGGGATGGGGCTCGTCTCGGATGAGCCGATGGACGAGCATCTGTCCCGCCTGGCCGGCAGCGCCGCGGGCTGACAGAAACGGAGGTCACGACCATGTCCGACACCATACGCAGGACCGGCAGTTGCCTGTGCGGCGGCGTGCAGTTCTCGGTCATGGGAGCGCCGCTCCGCATTGGGCTTTGCCATTGCAAGGATTGCCGCAAGGCCGGCGGGTCGGCCTATTCGGCCTTTGCCATCTGGCCGCGCGAGGCCTTCGAGACCACCGGCCTCATCAGCAGCTATGGCACGCGCAGCTTTTGCCCGACCTGCGGCGGCCGCGTCGCCTGGGTCGACGACAACGAGGCCGAGGTGGCGATCGGCAGCCTCGACATCGCGCCGACCGATCTCGTGCCCGAATATGAATTGTGGACCTCGAGGCGCGAGACCTGGCTGCATGCCTTGCCCGGCACCGAACAGTTCGAGCATGACCGGCCGGCGGCCCAAGACGCCGAAGCGCCGACGCCGAGGGCGCTGTCGGACATCGATGCGGTTGAGTGAAATTTGATTTTGCCGGGCAGGGAACCCACCCCTGCTGGCGGCGTTATCCGGCGCCCCCATGACGGAGACGACCGTTGAACGACAAGATGTTTCCCCGACCCATCCGCCTGAAATTCGCCCCCGAGCGTGAGCGCGTCGTCCGCAGCGCCTGGGAAGGCCTGGAATGTCTCGGCGACTGGCCGGCCGGCCAGGGCCAGCGCTACCGGGCGGCGCTGCGCAGCTGTCGCGATGCATTGGATGGCTGGACGCCGCCGGAAAAGGCGATGTGGGCGATGATCGACGCCGCGCGCGAAGCAAAACTCCTCCAGTAGCGGGAAACAGGACATGTCCGATTTGATGCTGCCCACGCCGATACGGATCAAGCCGCATGGCTCGGACACGATCCGCGACGTCGCCACACTGAAGGATGCCAGCGAAATCCTCATCGACTGGCCGCAGGCAAAACGCGGCCCGTTTTACCAGGCCGCGCGCGAAAAGGTCGAGGCAGCGTTGGAAAGCAATGCCGGTGCCGCCGAGGCGCAGGAGGCGTTCGTTGCACTCTGCAGCCACGCCGGCGTGCTGGTTCGGTAGAGGTGCGTCGAGACTCGGCCGGTCCGACAAGGTCGGTTGATCGAGACCGGGAAACTTGCCACGGCGAAACCGTCGCGGGTCCCCGGCGGGCGAGACTGCCGGCGAGCCCTGCCTCTATTGCTTCGGCGGCTGGGGCGGCACGTCGCCGGGCTTGATCACCGGCGTCTTGCCTTCGTCGGGCGCCGGCGCGGCCATTCCCTGATCCCCCGTGGGGGGCGGTTTCAGCACACCGCCGCAATCGGTGAGCTTCTCCGTCAAATTGCCGCTGTCGGGCTGCTGCCCGGGCTGCTGTTTTGCACCTTGCTCCGTCTGCGCACGGCAATTGTCGGTCGCTGTGCTGTCGTCCTGCTGGTCGGTCTGGGCAGCCGCCGGTGCCGCCAGCGCCAGCATCAGGCCGCATGGTACGATCGCGAGAATTCTCATCCCGGGCCTCCGTTCCTGTGATGGCCGCCCGCGGCGGCCTTCCCTTCACAGGGACAACGCATGTCGAGGAAAAAGGTTGGCCGCTTCCCCGCGGGGGCGTGTTGCAACCAAATCCGTTCGCCGGCCGTTGCGCGTGCCGGAGGCGACCATGTTCGATGACTTTAAAAGTGGGGAGATCGACACCGGCGATGCCGTCATATTCTCGCTGCGTGCCGGCAGCGGGCCGCCGCTGCTGTTGCTGCACGGGTTTCCGCAAACGCATCTGATGTGGCGCGACATCGCGCCCATGCTGGCCAGCCGGTTCAGCGTCGTCTGCGCCGATCTGCGCGGCTATGGCGGCAGTTCCTGTCCGGCATCGGCTCCCGATCACGCGCCCTACGCCAAGCGGGCCATGGCCGCCGACATGGTGGCGCTGATGGCAAGGCTCGGCTTCCCAAGCTTCATGGTCGCCGGCCATGATCGCGGCGGGCGTGTCGCCTACCGGATGGCGCTCGATCATCCAGACAGCATCGACAAGCTTGCCGTGCTCGACACCGTGCCCACGGCCGATGCCTGGGATCGGGCCGACGACAGGCTGGCGCTGGGCTACTGGCCATGGTCGTTGCTGGCACAGCCCGAGCCATTGCCGGAAAAGATCCTGGCGGGTGCCGCCGAGGCGATCGTCGACAATGCGCTCAGCGGCTGGGGCTCATCGCCCTCGGTGTTTCCACCCGAGGTGCGGCGGGCCTATATCGATGCCTTGCGCGCGCCTTCCCACATCCATGCCATCTGCGAGGAATACCGGGCGGCGGCCATGCTCGACCGTGAGCATGACCGTTCGGACAAGGCCACCGGCCGGCGCATCCGCTGCCTATTGCTGGCGCTGTGGAGCGGCCAGGGCGCGCTCGCGGACTGGTATGCCGGTGAAGGCGGGCCGCTGGCGCTGTGGCGCGGCTGGGCCGATGACGTGCGCGGCCAGGCGATGCCGGGCGGACATTTCTTTCCCGAGGAGAACCCGCCGCAGACCGCCGAGGCGCTGGCAAGTTTCTTCGGGGGCATTTCGCAGCGGTCGGGTTTACCTTCGCCCTCGCTTTGATGGGGCCGAAGCCGCGCCCCGTGCTGAACAGACCTCAAGGGCTGAAAGACGGCTCGGTGTCGGCAGTAGGGATTTCGGCGCCGAGCGGCGGAACGACGATCGATTCCAAAGGCGCCGTCAGCGACCAGCTGAGATGGCCCGGGCTGCGTTCCAGGACCGCCGATCCGTTCAGCGACTGCGGCGCGACTCGCTCCAGGACGACGGTGCCGAAACCCTTGCGCGTGCCATCGTCCCGCCGGCTCCCTTCATACACCGGCATCGTCTCGTCCCAGACGAGATGGATTTCCCGCTTTCCCGAAACACCGTTGCCGATCTGCCAGGTGATCTCAAGCCGCCCGGCATCGCCTGCCAGCGCGCCATATTTGGAGGAGTTGGTGCCAAGCTCGTGAAATGCCATGCCGAGATTTTGCACGGCGTTCGGCTGCAGGGTCAAAAGCGGTCCGGAGAGCGATACCTGCTCCTCGCGGCCGAATGGCTTGAGCTGCTCCTGGACCAGGTCGAAGAGGCTGGCACCCGCCCAATCCGAGTTGACCAGCAGGTCGTGCGACCGCGACAGCGCCATGATGCGGGAGCGGATCAGCTCTTCGAACTCGCGCGGATCGGTCGAGCGTTTGCTCGTCTCCCTGATCATCGAGAGGATCACCGCGAACTGGTTCTTGACGCGATGGTTCACCTCGCGCAGCAAAAGCCGGATCCGGCGCTCGCTCTCCCTCGTCGCGGTGATGTCGCGGGCGATCTTCGAAGCGCCGATGATCTCGCCCGATGCGTTCCTGATCGGCGAGATGGTGAGCGAGACGGCAATAAATCCACCATCCTTGCGTCGCCGGATCGTCTCATAGCTGGCCACGACTTCGCCATTGCGAACCCGGCCGATGATGTCGGCCTCCTCGTCCCTGAGATGATCGGGAATGAGCATCAGCACCGATCGGCCGACAGCCTCCCCGGCAGCGTAGCCGAACATGCGCTGAGCCGCTCCGTTCCAACTGGTGATGATACTGTTCAGGTCCTTGCTGATGATGGCGTCGAAGGACGAATCGACGATCGCCGCCAGCCTTGCGTCGGCGGCGATTTCGATCGGGCCATCGATGTTTGCCAATTCCGTCATTGCCCCACCTTCCCCCTATCCGCCTGGCGTCCTGCACCGCTCTCGAAACCATGCGTCAGGCTTGCAGACGGATTTCCGCCGTGCCCTGCAATGCATGGCGGACATTTTGGTTGCAATGGGAAGGCAACATTCCGCATCGCGGCCGAAGCTGCTCGTCGAAACCGGGGCTGGCAGCTCGCCTCGGCCGTTCCAAATTCCGCGCGAGGTCAATCAGGGATGGCCCGTGCGGCCAGGTTCGATACTGGGCTCGTCTGGCGGAGCAACGGACGATGGATCGGCCGAGGCGTCCCTTTGCGGGCAATCCTCGTAGCGGTGGTCGCGGCCGCCACAGAAGGAACAGCACATGGCTTCACGATCCTCGTTTCCGGGCCACCATTGTGGCGTCTCGTAGGGCTTCCGGCCGTCCATCCCCAGCAATGCGCGACGCGCCATTTGGTTGCCCCGCAAAGAAACGGCCAGTTGGCCGTTGCGGAACCACCGGCCGGGATGCGAGTTTCGCGTCATACGTCAGCTCGAGGGAACCGCCATGCCGATGCGCCGAATTGCTTTGATGACGGCAGCGATCCTGCTTGCCGCGACCGGCCTCGCCGAGGCCCGGCCCGACACCCGCACGATGAGCTGCGAGCAGCTCCGGCGGCTGATCCAGAGCCACCGCGCCGTGGTGCTGACCACCGGCCCCAACACCTATGACCGCTATGTCAGGCAGTTCGGCAACGAATGCGACTGGCCGGAGGTGCCGATGTCGGCCTATGTCCCGACCCGTGACGGCCGCTGCCCCCTCTACCGCTGCGAGGAGCCTGTCAACAACTTCCCGAACTGATGCCGGCCACGCGCCTTTGCCGCGGCACTGCGTTGATCCCGACGCGCGAACCGGCTACGGGTGTTGGCGCAGTTGCATCTTCCCGCTTCGTCTAATGGTAGGACAGCGCCCTTTGAAGGCGTGAATCGTGGTTCGAGCCCATGAGCGGGAACCAGCAATCAAGAACTTGGCGGGCCTTAACCGCACAGAGCAGATCGATTACATCGAAGCTGCGCGCATGAGACCGCTCCATCCGGCTTATTAGCAGATGCTTGTATTTCTTCTGAAGCAGGATCATCATCAAGCGGTTAGCGACCTGAAGGGGTGACGCGCCATGCAACTGAGTTGCTTTGACCAGGTTGGGGGCATCCTTGCATCAACGATGTTCCTCGACATCACGGCGGTTTTCATAATTTTGGCCGCCTTTGCCGCTGTACGGCTGGTTGCAATGTCGGGCGAAGGTTCTATCCAACAGCTCCAGACGGTGTAGCCCGCGAGGTGCTTCCCACCTGGAGAGGTATATGGCCGCGAGAAAGGCGATAGCGGTTAAGGACTGGTCTTGCGGCATGAGCGACGAGCTTGGCCGTGTGGTCCTGACCATCAACCCGACCGACGGTGAGCCAATCCTGGTTTTGATGACAATTTTCCAGGCGGCGAAAATGGCCGGGGAATTGCGATCCCCGAAACGCGTGCCCTTCTCACCTCGGTAACACCACGCCCGCGGGAAAGTGGCGATAGCAGCACCTTTCGATGACGTGAACCGTGGTTCGAGCCTATGGAACCAAAATCAATCACACACTCCAGTCCGGTTCGGGTCCGCTGACGTTTTTTTAGCGACAGCGAAACCAAGGTCGCACGCCCACGTTGAGGCTCGTTCAACATGGGAGCTCAGGCAATGGATCCGGTAAGCGGGGCTGTGATGCTTTTGCTTTCGTGCGGCACCGGCGACGCCGCCATGTGCAAACCTATGGAAACGGCGCCTGCCCTTTACGCATCCCTCGATCAATGCCGGGCGTCTTTGGCCGGCAGGCTGGCAAGCTCGCCCAACGGCGAGATCGTCGGCCGGTGCCAGGCAATCGACGCGACCGCCACGGCTTCTCTACCGGCGGACTACACTACGGTCGTCGTCACGCGAGGAACAGATGCCGTGACGAGCTATGTCGTGCCACGCGGGGCGAAATGAACGGATAGCACTGAGCCTGCCGACCAGCCTGGCTATTGGCTGACGGTTTGCGAGGCAACGAGGACAAAACTCGCCGGGCAGCCCCAACGCCCTCCCCGGCGAGCCTGTTGCCCCTCTACGATGAACAATGGAGCAATTCCTGCTGTACGAATTCGGGCGCCACTAAGTTGCATCTGTTCCCCGAAACCATTTCGCGGAGCCCGCGTTGACGACCGGGGTCCGACACAGGAGACACCACATGACCGTCAACTGCCGCATATCGATCGACAACCGACCTGAAGCCACCGATGCAATTTTCCAGGCGGTTCCCCGGATTGGCGAAAGCGTTTCCCTGTCGATCGATGGAAACACACAGGATCTGCGGGTATCCCGTGTCGTGCATGTGACCAATGGCACGCTGGAGGGTGCCGCGATCATCGTCGAAGTGACGACCAACATTCTCTAGGCCAACATCCGCCACCAAGACGTCGGCCGGCGGCCCGTTGCTTCTTGCCAGGCGCCGGATCGCAAAGTTGCGGTCAACCGCCGTGGTCTGCGGCGCCGTTGCCATCGGAGCTGCGCAGGATGCCGAAATCCTGCGACTTAACCCCTTGCTCCGCCGTCAGGAACCCGTCCGAGGCAAGGCCGCGCCGCAACAGTTCCCTGACCGCGGCCGAGCGGCTCGGCATGCGCTTGTCGTAGCGCCAGTTTTCCAGCGCGGCCAGTTCATCGGCCGTCAGCATGATTTGCAATCGTTCGGGGCGTTCCAATTCAGCCATGGCGCTTTCCTCGCTCAGGACCAAGAATACGTTGAGTTAGTATTTAACTCACTTGGCTAATAAATAGGATAAGCCTCATAATGCGTCAAGACCCTGCTATGGATGGTTCGCGCACCAGGCGCATGATGAGGATTCGGCGCTGGCCACGCATTTGCCTAACTCTGCTAACTAATTGATTTACTTAGATAATATTTAATTTGTGAATTGCCATGGCGGAGTCCTTGCCGCATAGTGGAATCTGAACAGAAAACCGTTCCGGTTGGGAGGTTTCGATGCGGTATGATTACTCGACGCGCCTGCGCGATGACGTCAGTTCAGCAGTCCTGATGGCATTCAAGACGGCCGGCATCGTCAACATCACGGCGGTGGCGGAACGGGTCAGGGTCAGGAATCTGGCCGAGAACGTCGCCCTCGAGGACGTCGAATACCTCGTCCTGCGGGCAGCCCAACTCATTGGCGTCGCAATCGAATTCGACGGCCTCGCCTCTGTCGACGGCGTCGCTGGGACGTTCGTGGATGCCGACGACGATGGCGAGCGCGTGATCGATACAGCTCTTCCAGCCTCCCGGCAGTAGGGCATTTTGGTTGAACCCATTGTCTCACGCAAAGACAGGGCGCCCTCCTCAAGAGGCCGCCCTGTTGTTCATGTTGATGGTTCCTTGCGAGCACAGGGGCTTGCTTCCGTCAGGCGGAGGCAGCGACCTGTGAGGCAAAGTCGCGATATGGGCGCAGCGGGCGGCCCAGAAGCGCGGTCAGGCGATCGACGTCGCCAGCCTCGGGCAGCATTCCGTCGGTCAAGAACCGCTCGCCCATCAAGCGCATGTCGTAGGCCATCCAGGCAGGCAAGAACTGCTTGAGGTTTTGCTCGAAGCCCTCTGTATTGTCGCCCCCGTAGCTGATCGGGCGGGCGAGCACGTCCGACCAGATCGCGGCGATATCCGCTCCGGTCAGCGTCTGCGGACCGACGAGGTTGATCCGATCGAGCGCGAGCGGCCCCGCGGCCCGTTCGCGGCGCAGCAGCTCAAGGGCGGCGATCTCGGCGATATCACGCACGTCGATCATGGCGAGCCCCTTGCCGCCGATCGGCATCGTGTAGGCGCCGTAGCCGGTGATGGCGGCTTCGATCATCAGATCGTTCTGGATGAAGTAGGCCGGGCGCAAGATCGTAGCCTTGAAGTCCATCTGCTCGATCATTCGCTCGACGCCGAACTTGCCGGCGAAATGCGGCACATTCGCATAGACGTCGGCGTGGATCACCGAAAGATAGACGATCCGCTCGATGCCAGCCGAACGGGCGACGTTCAGCGCCACCAAAGCCTGCGTGAATTCGTCCGGCACCACGGCGTTCAAAAGGAACAGGGTGGAAATGCCGGACATGGCTTTGCGCAGCGAATCGACGTCGAGAAAGTCGCCCTGCGCGACCGATACGCCCGCCGGGAAGCTTGCTTTCGAGGGATCGCGGACGAGAGCACGGACATCGGCGCCGCGCTGGACGAGGTGTTCGACGACTTGGCGGCCAACATTGCCTGTGGCGCCGGTGACGAGAATGGTCATGGAAATTTCTCCTGTTGGATTGCTTGACACGCCCAATATGTGTGGCTCACTAGCAGTCCAATAGACGGAAATTTTGGACGCAGCGTCCCACTGGTGGAACGATCATGGATCTCCTTGCCTTCGCCGACTTCAACCTCGTTGCCCGCCATGGTGGCTTCGGCAAAGCGGCAAGGGCCACCGGCCGGCCCAAGGCAACGCTGTCTCGGCGCGTCGGAGACTTGGAAAGCAGTCTTGACCTGCGCCTGTTCGAACGAGGTGCGCGCAACCTGAAGCTCACCGAGGAAGGGCGGGCACTTTTCGAGCGGACGGGGCCCTTGCTCGCCGAACTGGACGAGACGGCCGCGGCGATCGCCTCGGGCGGTCAGAGACCCAAGGGCAGATTAAGGATCAGCGCACCTCTCCATTTTTCTCAGACCGCGATGGGGAGGATCGCCGCGGGGTTTACCCTCAAACATCCGGAGGTAAGGCTTGAGGTCACGACGGAGGACCGGCCTGTCGACATGATCGAGGAAGGCTACGACCTGGTGATCCGGGTCAATCCGGATCCCGACGAAAGCCTGGTCGGACGGGCGTTTCTCCGCGACCGCCTGGTCGTTGTGGCGAGCCCACACCTTCCTCGCACGACCGGTGGACGGGCCGCTCCTGGCGTTGCGCGTGGCACAGGCGAACGGCAAACATGGCACGTGAAGACACAAGGTGGCCGGTCGACGATTACGATCGAACCTGTCCTCGCTTTGTCAACGCTGATCATGGTGCGGGATGCGGTGCGAGCCGGCGTCGGTGTTGGACGTCTCCCAATTTCGCTGGTGAGCCACGACTTGGCTGACGGCACACTGGTGAATTGGGGGGACATCGACGGCCCCGAGATCGCTCTCTGGACGCTCTACCCATCTCGGCGGCTGCTCAGCGCACGCGTGTCGGCGTTCCTGGACTTTCTGAAACAGGCCTTTCCAAATGGGACGCCGGACGAACTGGCCGCCTATATTGGCAGGTGGTGACTGAAGCCGCTTTCGCCGGCAACAGTCGGGGCGACGGAACACAAGCCGAAGGCGAACAAACCGGGTGTCGATGCGGATGGTCGTTGGAGAACGGATGTTTCGGACTCTCACGGCAGAGTGATTGGCACCGACGAAACCTTGGGCCGCCAAAGGCGTTTATCGCTTCAGGCCTGTCGAGGTTCCAATGCAGACTGCATGGTTTTCCAAACCCGTGGCGGTGTCGGTCGGTGTCACCGGTTCCATCCACCATTTGTCCAATACACAGCAAGCCATCGAATTGCTCACGACACATTGGCGTGACGCCGGCAGCCCAAAACATCAATCGGCGTTGCGCGCCTGCCGCCGGGCGACGAGTGGTGACGTGTCCTCCGACATCGCCCGGGAGGCTTTCGTCGAGGCCGCCCGCGAGGCGCATATCCTGATCGAGTAGTCTGGCCGCCCGTGTCTGTTCTTGACACGGAAACCCGCCCCTCGCATATTTTGCGATAGCCGGAGCCAGCGTTGCCGGCCAGTTCAAAGCATCGTTCAAGCGATTGGAGGAAGTGATGAACGACAGGCGTTTCAACCATCCCGTTTTCGTCAAGGACGGTCAGATGATCGTCCAGGAAATCACCTGCCTCGACGAGGCCCTCGACTTTCTCGACGAATGGCCGAGCAACCGCCGCGGCCCGATCTTCGATACCGCCCGGCGCGCCTGCCATCGCGCCTTTGACGGGCTGTTGCCGCCGTCGGTTGCCCGGGAAGCCTTCGCCGGCTGGGCAAGATCGGCGCGCATCCTGGAGGATATCTCGAACGTCTTGCCCTGGATGACCGGGCAGCGATCCGGGCGTGGCGGTATTTCGGCCTGAGCGGCTGGTTTCAAGAATATCGCCCGGCGAACCGATTGCCGGAGGCGCCAGGATAGGCGGCGTGACCCATGGCCGGCGATTGTGGCGGCCAGCCCGCCTGTTGAGAATGGAGCGGACGCGCCTATAGTCGTGGCGAGCTGCACCGGAGAGCGCACCAATGACACTGAAAACACGCAAGCTCGGCAGTCAGGGGCTGCACGTCTCTGCCATCGGCCTCGGCTGCATGGGCATGAGCCAATCCTATGGCCCGGCCGATGAGGCCCAATCCATCGCAACGCTGCACCGCGCCATCGAGCTCGGCTGCACCTTCCTCGACACCGCCGAGGTCTATGGCCCCTACACCAACGAGGCCCTGCTCGGCCGGGCGTTGAAGGGCAAGCGCGACCAGGTGACGATCGCCACCAAATTCGGCTTCCGCATAGAAAACGGCAAGCAGATCGGAACCGATAGCCGGCCCGGGCACATCCGCGAGGCCGTGGAAGCCTCGCTCGGCCGACTCGCCACCGACCATATCGACCTCATCTACCAGCACCGCGTCGACCCTGCGGTGCCTATGGAGGATGTCGCGGGCGCCGTCGGTGAACTGGTCGCGCAAGGCAAGGTGCGCTTCTTCGGCCTGTCGGAGGCGGGTGTGGCCAACATCCGCCGGGCGCATGCCGTGCATCCGGTGTCGGCGGTGCAGAGCGAGTACTCGCTGTGGGAGCGCAATCTGGAGCCGGAGATCATCCCGCTGCTGGGTGAACTCGGCATCGGCCTGGTGCCGTTCTCGCCGCTCGGCCGCGGTTTTCTCGCCGGCGAGGTCAAGCGCGCGGAGGACTATGCCGAGGGCGACTACCGCCGCAACGATCCGCGCTACCAGGGCGCAAACTACGACGCCAATGTCGAGGCGGCGGCCAAGGTGCGCGACATCGCGGCTGCCCGGGGCGTCAAGCCCGGCCAGGTCGCGCTGGCCTGGCTGTTGCGGAAGGGTAGCGGTTTCGGCATCGACATCGTACCGATCCCCGGCACCAAGCGGATCAGATATCTGGAGGAGAACGTCGCCGCCGCATCCCTCAAACTCGACGCCGCCGAAATGGCCGCGCTCGACGACGCCCTGGCGCCCGGGAAAATCGCTGGCCCGCGCTACACCGAGCGCGGCATGGCGATGGTCGATCGGTAGAGCGGGCGATCCCGAAACGGGAACTGGATACCTGCTCTTTCGCCATCGGTGCCGGGCTTGCCGGACCCATTGCCGAACGAGGCGACGGCGACCCTAGCTCGCCGCCGCCGCCGCCGGCACCTTCCTGGGCGCGGGCCGCTGCCGGCGCATGCGGCGTTTGGCGATGAGCTTGAGGGCAACCGGCGGCTCGTTTGACAGTGCGCCCAGTACGGCATCGACCATGCCATGCGCCACGAAATCCGCGTTGATGTCCTGGGCCAGCCTGGCGGCCGTTTCCTTGTCCTCGGCAGCGGTCTCCGACCAGAACACGATTCCCACCCGAAGGGCGGCCTTCGCGCGCTTCAGCCGCCGAACCAGAAAGCGCGCGTGCTTGACGGAATCGCGGTTCAGGAAGCCGACCACGACAGTGTCGATGGTTTCGAGCTCGATGCGGCGGATGTTGGCGGGTTCCATCTCGGCAAAGCCGGCCGTTGCTACCGTCGCGCCCTGGACCTCCAGCACCTGCGCCAGCATCGCGGCAGTGGCATCGTCGAGTTCGCCGCGCCCGCCGGCGCAAAGCACCGATATGCCGGCGCCATCGGGCAGATCGGTCTCGTTCTCGCCGGCGGCATCGCCATGGTCGCCCGCCTCCTCGGCCACGTGCGGATCCTCCTCCTCGCCTGCCTCCTCCTGTGCGCTGTCGTCGAGGTTGGCCACCAGCGTCAGGGCGCTGGCCGCCGCCTGCCGCCGTTGCAGGTCGCCCATGACGCCGCGCACACGGTCGCGCTCGCCCAGCAGGAGCGCCGGAATGGCGACCTTGTCGTAGAATTCGACGAGATATTTCTCCTCCAGCATCTCCTCGGCGTGGTCGGTGGCTTCTTCCGGGTCACCGGCCAGCAGCCGCTGATAGAGGCGCGCATGGGGTTCGAGCACCGGCTCGTTGCCGAACAGCACGTCGAGGAATTCAAACTGCGGCACATGCCTGCCCAGCACCACCAGGCAGACGGTGAGCGGCGTCGACAGGATCAGCCCGAGCGGTCCCCAGAGCCACGTCCAGAAGATCGCCGCGACGATGATCGCCAGCGGCGACAACCCTGTTCGCGAACCGTAAAGCCAAGGTTCGATGACATTGCCGGTTATCAGTTCCATCACCACGAACAGGGCTGCCGTCCACAGCACGAGCGACCAGCCCGGCGCTACGGCCAGCGCCAGGAACAGCGGCAGCAGCATGCCTATGGCCGGGCCGATATAGGGAACGAAACGCAGCGCCAGCGCCAGCAGTCCCCACAGCAGGGCATTGGGAATGCCGAGGATCCAGAGCCCGATCGCGATCGGTATGGCGTAGACGATGTTGACCACCAATTGCATCAGCAGGTAGAGGCCTACCCGCTTGCCGGCATCCTGAAGTGCCTCCGTGGTGCGGTGGAGGTCGCCGTAACCGACAAGCCTGATGAAGCGGTCGCGCAAGTCCTCGCGCTCGAGCAGCATGAAGATGACGACGACGATGACCAGGCCGGCCGATCCGAGCGGGCTGATCAGCGGGCCGACTATATTCTGCAGGACTTCGAGCGGCCTTTCGCGCGAGACGATCTCGACGGGCACCGGCTCACGCGGCTGCTTTTCCGGGGTGACGGCCGGCAGCGTAGCGTCCTGCCGGTCGATCTCCTGGCCGACACGTTCGACCACCTGGCTCAATCTGGCAAGGATTCCTCCCCCGACCCCGGTTTCCTTGAGCGAACGGATCTTGGTCAGGATGTTGGTCTGGTAGACCGGGATGTTCTGCGCCAGTTCGCTGACCTGCGTGGCGACGATGAAGGAGAACAGGCCAAGCGCCGCGAAAGCGCCCAGCACGCTGGCGATGACAGCCGCAATCCGGGGTATGCCGACCTTTTTGAGCGCCGCGACAAGCGGCGCGAGCGCGAAGGTGAGCAGCAGCGCTATCGCGATCGGCAGGAAGACCTCGCGCCCGAAATACAGCGCCGCCACCGTCGTGACGGTGGTTGCCACATTAGGCAATGAGGTTCGAGGGTGAGGCGCGGCAGCCGAAAGCATGTCCTCCGACCCATGAGCCGGAGACGCCGTGCCGTTTCGACGATTGGCCACTCGATGTCTCCCCCGCCAACCGTCATGATCTGATATATTGAGCCGGCATGCAACTTTGTCAGCGTTCCCGCGCCTGCGCCGGGATGGCGAGATCGAATGCTGTTTGTCGGCGTTCCGAATGTTCAACGCGATGAGATCGGCTCGCTCGACATCGTGTTCGGCGAGCGGCCGCTGGTAGCAGACAAGCGGCGCCATCCAGCACAATCGATAGGGGGCGGACAGACCCGCTGCCGCCTCATAGATCTTCAAGCATTCGTTCAGCCGAACTCGACGCCGTGCGCGATGTTCGCCAGCCGGGCATCGGCCTTCAGTGCAGAAACGCTCCTCGCAGCCACGCGAAGAAACCGGATCTTGCGGACATTGCCGCGCGGACACGGGATGCGGCCCATCGTGCCGTCATCGTGGCGCCGACATGGCAGTGGCAGACGATTCCGTGGAGCTGCCAATCGGTCAGTTCGAAGAAGCGCTTGGCCTCACCGTAGGTATCCTCCTTCAAGCCCAGCGCGCGAAAGATCGGATCTTCGAAAGCAACTGTGATTGGTGATCCCGCGGAACGCATTCTTTCGCGCACCTCCACGGATTGGTACTCGGTCCCCGTCAGCGCCCCTAGGCACCTGTTGGGATTTTGCTCCAGAAGCTGCGCCCAGCGTTCGAGGCGTTCGCCTCGGGTCGCGACAAGATAGGTTGCCTCGGCGTGGACGTCGGCAACGGCATTCAGTTGGTCAACGGTTTGATGCTTCACGGACGCCTCCTATTCAGTGGCTGAATTCGCTCCAGCCTTGAATGGAATTATGGCGCTCCGTGAGGTCGGCAAGACCCGGAAATGCACGGTAGGACGATTCATTTTTGACGACCCTGGCTCCATTCCGCGGCACGGCTCGCGAGAGCGCGTCCGGGTCGTGACCGAAACCGCACCGGAACCATCCGCAAGCACGACCGTTCTGCCCGCATCAGCCCTGGTCGAGACGCCGTCAAAGACGCTGAGGACACCTGGATGTCGGGTTGGTCGACATCCCCCCAGATTTCGACCACCCACCAAGCCCCACGCAGGAGTTACTTCATGGCCATTCTGCCTAACCCCGACCCAACGCCTGTTCCAGTACCCACGCCGCCGCCGCTTCCCGAACCGAAGCCCATGCGCGAGCCGGATCCGGACAGGCTTCCGGATGAAGACCCGGTCCCCAATCCGGATGAAAACGACGTGCCGCCCAAGCGCATGGCCCCGGTGGCCTGGAAGGAGCATTGAGCACCGTTCCAGATAGACGCCGCGAATGACGTCGGTGTAGCGCAGCGTCACGCCAGCGATCTCGGCGGTGCGGGCAATGGGCTGTGCGCCAGGGTTATCGCAGCACGGTCGGAGAACCCGAAGCCGGCGATGCGGCTGCTCAGCGCCCTAGCCGGTTCACTTGGCGCCGTCCGGCTTTTTGTTGAAGATCGTGAGCAGGTCCACCGGCAGCGGAAACACCACTGTCGACGAGCGCTCGCCCGCGATGTCGTGCAGGGCCTCGAAATAGCGCAGCTGCATGGCTTGCGGCTCGGCCGCCAGCATCTTGCCGGCCTCGACCAGCTTTGCCGCCGCCTGCTGCTCGCCATCGGCATTGATCACCTTGGCACGCCGCAGCCGCTCGGCTTCGGCCTGCTTGGCGATGGCGCGGACCATGCTTTCGTTGAGATCGACATGCTTGATCTCGACATTGGAGACCTTGATACCCCAGGCATCGGTGCGCTGGTCGAGAATCTCCTGGATGTCGCTGTTGAGCTTGTCGCGCTCGGCCAGCATCTCGTCGAGCTCGTGCTTGCCGAGCACCGAGCGCAGCGTGGTCTGCGCAAGCTGGTTGGTGGCGGCCATGAAATCCTCGACCTGGATGATCGCCCGCTCGGCGTCGACGATGCGGAAATAGAGCACGGCGTTGACCTTCACCGAGACGTTGTCGCGCGAGATCACGTCCTGCGGCGGCACGTCCTGCACCACCACGCGCAGGTCGACCCGCACCATCTGCTGGACGAAGGGAACGAGGAGGATGAGGCCGGGGCCCTTCACCCCGGTGAAGCGGCCGAGCGTGAAGACCACGCCGCGCTGATATTCCCGCAGGATGCGAATGGTCGCGGAGAGGAACATCAGCACGAGGAGGGCGAGTATCAGATAGGCCACATAACCGATGATCATTGCCTTGCTCCATTGTTCCTGCGCCGGACCGTCAGCATGAGACCCCTGACATCGGCCACCTCGACGCTGTCGCCAGGGGCGAGCGGTTCGTCGGCTTTCGCCCGCCAGCGCTCGCCCTGGGCCAGCACATGGCCCTCGCGTCCCGACCAGTCGAGTATCTTGGCCGGCAGTCCGTGCATGGCCTGCGCGCCGACACGCGGCAGGCGCTTGCGTGCCGCCCACAGATAGCTGCCGGCCAGCAGCGCCAGGCCAAGCGTCAGCGCGGCGGCGGTGCCGATGACCGCCCATGACATCTCGAAGCCGGGACCCTCGACCTTGAGCAGCATGGCGGCGCCGAGCAGGAAGGCGGCCACGCCGCCAAGCCCAAGCACCACGGTCGGATTGAAGGCCTCGATGACGAGGAAGGCGAGGCCAAGCAGCATCAGGGCAAGGCCGGCATAGCTGATCGGCAACAGGTTGAGGGCATAGAGCCCGAGCAGAAGGCAGATGGTGCCGATCACGCCGGGTGCCACCGCGCCGGGGCTGGTGAACTCGAAGACGAGGCCGTAGAAGCCGGCCAGCATCAGGATGACGGCGATGTTGGGATCGGTGATGACGGCGAGAAGCCGGATCAGCCAGCCGGGCTCCAGCGTCTCGACCGGGAGGCCCTTGGTCGCCAGCACCTGTTTCTTGCCGGCCACCTCGACCATGCGGCCGTCGGCAAGCTGCAGCAGTTCGGCCGTGTCATGGGCGACGAGGTCGACGACATGTGCCTGAAGCGCCGCGTTGGCGGAAAGGCTGGCCGCCTCGCGCACGGCCTTTTCACCCCAGTCGGCATTGCGCCCGCGCAGTTCGGCGAGCGAACGGATCAAGGCAACCGCGTCGTTCGTCATCTTGGTCATCATGGCGTCGCCCGCCGGCGGTCCGGTGGCGTCCTTCTGGTCGCCCTGTTTCTGGTCGCCGCCACCGGGAAGAGACGGCAGCCCGCCAAGCTCGACCGGTGTGGCGGCGCCCAGATTGGTGCCGGGCGCCATCGCCGCGACATGGGTCGCATAGAGGATGTAGGTTCCGGCACTTGCCGCATGCGCCCCGGCGGGCGCGACATAGCCGATGACGGGAACGGGCGAGGCAAGGATATCGGCGATCATCTCGCGCATCGAGGTGACCAGTCCGCCTGGTGTGTCGATCTCGAGGATGAGAACCTCGGCGTGCCGCTCGGCGGCGTTCGCCAACGCTTCCTTGAGCTGCCTTGCGCTCGCCGGGCCGATGGCGCCGTCCATCTCGACGCGCAACGCCACCCTCTCCGCCGCCTCTCCGATTACCAAGGAAGAGGGACTGGCGACCGCGGCGGCCATGAGGGCCGCGGCAACAACCGCCATCCGCGCGAGGTTCACGCTCAAAACTCCCCGGGCGGGATATGGGGCCCGATCCCACCGAAATCCATGGCGCGGTACAGACTGCAAGCCGACGAACCCGGCTCCGCGCGGCCTGGACGGCAAACGCATGGGGCGCATAAATTCAAATCCGGAGGAGCCCGCCGCTCGCGCGCCGGACCCCCACCCTTTTACCGGTCACGCATGCGCGTGCGGATGACGGAAGTCCCAGACGGCCCAACCCGATACGGCAACCACCAGCACGCCGAGACCGACGTGGGTGGCCATCGCGTACCCGTTCGCCATGAAGTCGAGAAACCAGGGCGAAACGATCAGCCAGAGCCCGAGAACGACACTAACCCATTCCTCCCACTCGGCGAATGCGGCAAGCGTCGCCAAAGCCATGACGCCCAGCACGACGCCAACAATCCAGGCGTTCCATGCGGGAGCGGTTTCAGCAGCGAAGCCGATTATCCAAGGTGAGATGAACAGGCAGATGGCAAGGACCAGATTAAGCCAGTCCTGGCTCTTCTTTCCTTCCATCAGTGTATTAGCCATGACAACCTCCACAGATGAAGCTTGACCAAAGCGTTAAGTTCGCGTGCAACGCACGCTCAATGATTGATGTAACTACGCTTCACATGGCCTTCAAGACCTGGCCAATGACAGCCCCGGCAAGGCGCAGACCACGTTCCCGCGCCACTCCCCTCCCGAACGGGATCAACGCGCCGCATGCCTTGCCAGCGCATGCTCGATCAGCACGTCGATGATCTGGCTGTAACCAATGCCTGATACCGCCAGCGCCTTGGCGTACATCGAGATGTCGGTGAAACCGGGAATGGTGTTGATCTCGTTGACCAGCAGGCTGCCATCGGCGCGCAGGAAGAAGTCGACGCGCGCCATGGCTTCACAGCCGAGCGCCTGAAAAGCCTGCCGCGCGATCTCTCTCGCTTTGTCGGCAACCGAGGCCGGGACATCGGCGGGCACCTTGACCACCGCGCCGTCGGCATCGAGATATTTGGCCTCATAAGTGTAGAAGCCATGCTTGCCGGCCGGAATGATCTCGCCGGGCAGCGACACCGTCAGCGTACCGTCGGCCCGCTCCAGCACCGAGAACTCGATCTCGCGGCCTTCGACGAACTCCTCCACCAAAAGCTTGCTGTCATGCCGGAAAGCCGCCTCGACGGCCGCGGTGAAGCTGGCGCTGTCGGTTGCCTTGCTGACCCCGAAGGACGAGCCCTGGCGCGCCGGCTTGACGAACACCGGCAGGCCAAGCTTGGCCGCGACTTCCGTAAAGGCCACCGACTCGCCGCGCCGCAACGTCAGCGAGCGGGCAACGGCAAGGCCGGCCTCGCGCATCAGCCGCTTGGCAATCTCCTTGTCCATGGCGGCCGCCGAAGCGAGGATGCCGCAGCCGACATAGGCGACATCGGCGACTTCGGCATAGCCCTGCACCGACCCATCCTCGCCGAACGGTCCGTGCAGCACGGGAAAGACGACGTCGACCGGAGGCAGGTCGGGCTGCGTTCCATCAGGCGATACGGCGACCAGCCTGCCCTTGCCGCCGGGCAAAAGCGCGACCTCGATGCCGTCCTCGGTTGCCGGAGCCCCTGCCCCGTCGCCGGCGGCCGACTGTTGCAGCAGCCACCTGCCGCTGCGGGAAACGGCGATCGGCACGATGTCGTAGCGCGTCCGGTCGATCGCCTTCAGCACATTGGCGGCCGAAAGGCGCGACACGTCATGCTCGGCCGAACGTCCGCCATAGAGGATGGCAACCTTTGTCTTGGCGGTCATCGAAATCCCTCAACTCTCAAAAGTTCAAATGGCGACGGCAATGCCACGATTGGCAAAGAAGCGATCGAAATCGGCTGGCGCCAACACTGCGTTTGCCTGTGTGGCGCTGGTATGGCCGGACGGATTGTGGAAGCGGAAATCCTTGGCGGAAGCCGCTGTGACCAGCACCAGATGCCCGCCCTTCGATGGCGGCTCGCGCTCGGGCCAGCGGATAGAGCTGCTGACCGACGCGATGAAGAAACGCGATCGCGAAAGGATCGCCGGAATGTCCGCTGTCGCGACATTGGTCATCACCTCGGCGCGCAGGCCGAAGACCTCATCCACGAAGCTGACGAAGGGCGCGTAGATCAGCCCCTTGATCGATCCCTCGTTGACGACATAGCCACCATATCCAGTGCATTGCCTGGCGAGTTCGATCGTTGGCACGATCTCGCCGCGCGTCGCCAGGATCATCTTCAGGCAGGCCATGCCGCAGATGTTGGCGGCCCAGGCCGCGTATTCGTCCAGCGTTTTCGCTCCCGACCCCTGCCACAGCGGATCGCGCCGCAGCGCCACTTCGGCGCCATCGGCGAGCACGTCCTTGGTCATGTCTGGCGTTTCCCACTGACTGAAAAACGGCACGGTTTCAGGCAGTGGACTCACGCGGTCTCCTCGGGCGACTGGTTCCATCTCGAATACGAGGATACGAGATGGATGAAAAGCCGCTTGGGCCTGTTTCGCTCTACCGAGCCGCGCGGCGTCGTTTACTCGGCCTTGGTCCAGCCGAAAACCAGCCAGGCATATTTGGATTTTTCGTCGGGTTCGGCGGTGTAGGTCATCTGCATGTCGCCGTCCTTGGCGTAGATATCCAGCCTGGGCGCCGTATCCAGCTTGAGCCACGCCGAACTGTTGCTGAAGGACCAGGTCCCGCACCAGACGCAGGCCCCCGACGTTGGATCACCGGGCTGATGGAAATTGTAGCGGCCGTCCGCCGTGATCTCCAGATAGTCGAAGGCGCCGTAAAACGCGGTCACCGTCTGCTGGAACTCATTGGCGGCCGCCTCTTGTTCCGGCGTGGGCGCATCCTTCATGTCACGCGGCGGCCGGATGGCTCCCCCGTTCAGTTTCCATTTGCCGATAAAATCCTTCTGGGTCGGAAGATATTCCTCCTGAGCCTGCGCCGACTGGATATGAGCAACGGATAATATGCCGCCCAGCCCCATGGCCCCGGTCACCAATAGAAGTGCCGCGGCATGGAGCGCCCTTGTTGAGTTTTGCATAAAAAATAGTCTCCACGATGGGTAAGGGGAGTTTTATTCAAAGGTTTGTGGCGCGCGTTGCTTCGATGCCGATTCCCGCCCGCCATTTGCACGGTTAGCATCGGGGCCACCAAATTGGCAACGCAAGGCGGCATCTCTCCAGCATCGCCCAGGCACTGCGGTCCGGCACCAACTCGGATGAGCACCGAAGCGCCCAAAGCCGTCGCTTGCGGACCGGATTCAGGTGAATATCGGCACGCCTTAGAACACGCCTTAGAAGGTGATCTTCACCGAAGCGGTGCTGCGCGTGTGCGGACCGTGATGAACGGCCTCGATGTTGTTGCCGTCCGGATCGAGCAGGAAGGCGGCGTAATAGCCGGGGTGATAGGGCCGTTCCCCCGGCTCGCCATTGTCCGTGCCGCCGCCGGCGAGCCCGGCCTTGTAGAAGGCCTCGACCATGGCGTGGTCCTTCGCCTGGAACGCAAGATGATGGCGGCCGGTGAGTTTTCCCAACGCCGCCCGGCTGTCGGCACTGGAGATGAACAGTTCGTCGGCCCAGAAATAGTCCTCGCCGGTGCCGCCGATCGGGATATCGAGCACCTGCAAGACCGCTTCGTAGAAGCGCCGGCTGGCCGGGAGATCCCTGACCACCAGCTGGATATGGTCGATGAGCCGGCCGCGATGCAATTCCTGGGTTTCCATGAAAACTCCTCCTCGTGAAGCTTTCGAATTTAGGTTCGGACAGGACGCCGTCAATGCGGACGCATTATCGTCACCCGCCGCAAGTCCACTGATCCATCTTTCAAGCAAAAAGCCCGCCGGGAGGGGATCCGGCGGGCCTTTGGAAAGCCGACACAAGAGGCTTTCCACTGTCTGCGGGGGTCAGACATGGTGAGAACTCCGATTTACCACAGAGGTTCCACCGGAACGAAAAAAGCCCGCCGGCGGCGGAAGCCTATTCCTTCAGGATGGCCGCCAGCCTTGGGATGCCCTCACTCACCGCGCGCCGGTCGGCGAGCGTGAAGGACAGCCGCAGCGTGTTGCGCCCGGTGCCGTCGGCGAAGAACGCGTTGCCGGGCACGAAGGCGACACGCGCCTCCTCGACCGATCGCGCCAGCAACGCGGTGGCGTCGGACCCTTCGGGCAGCGTCATCCAGACGAACATACCGCCTTCCGGACGGCTCCAGGTCACGCCTTCAGGCATGTGGGCTTCAAGTGCCGCGAGCAGCCCGTCGCGGCGCTCGCGATAGGCACCGATGAGTTTCTCGACCTGGCCGTCGAACACGGCCTCGGCGACGCGGTGCATCACCACCTGGTTGATCGACGGGCTGTGCAGGTCCGAGGCCTGCTTCATCAGCACCAGCTTCTCGACGATATGGCGCGGCGCGCACACCCAGCCGACACGCATGCCCGGCGACAGGATCTTCGAGAACGAGCCGCAATAGAGCGTACGCGCCTTGTCGATGCCGCCGGAGCGCGCGCAGTCGAGCGCCAGGATCGGCGGCTCGCCTTCGCCGTCATAGCGCAGCGCGCGATAGGCGGCATCCTCGATGACGGCGATGTCGAGTTCGCCGGCAAGGTCGAGCACCGCCTCGCGCTGCTTTCGGTTCAGCGTGTTGCCGGTCGGGTTGGCGAAATCCGGCACCAGATAGGCGAACTTGGCCTTGCCGCCGTTCGCGGCGGCCGCCGCGCGATAGGCGTCGGGCGTCATGTTGCCGCCGGCCGGGGTCAGCCGGTCGTAGCGCGGCTCATAGGCGTTGAAGGCCTGCAGCGCGCCGAGATAGGTCGGCCAGGTCACCAGTGCCGTATCGCCCGGCGAGAGGAACAGTTTGCCGAGATAATCCAGCGCCTGCTGCGAGCCGGAGGTGATGAAGATGTTGGCTTCGTCGCAGGCAACGCCGAGCTTGCCCATCTGCCCGGCGAGCCAGCGCCGCAACGGCGGATAGCCTTCCGAGACCTGGTATTGCAGCGCCGCGCCCGCCTCCGAGCCACCCAGCACATCGGCATAGGCATCGCGGATCGCCTCGGCCGGAAACAGCGCCGGATCGGGAATGCCGCCGGCAAACGAGATGATGTCGGGCTGGTCGAGCAGCTTCAGCAGTTCACGGATTTCGGACGCCTTCATCCGCGACGAGCGCGAAGCCAACAGGTTCATCAAAGTCACGACACGCCTCCCGGACGCTGCAATATAGGTCAACTTGGCTGACCTATATCCTCTATTGTCCGCCAATTGAAGTGTGCCTGAAAGATTTCCCGCATGCGCCAGCCGCTGGCGCCCCGGAATGGTGCTGGGCATCACAAGGTTTTCTTGTAGCCGAGATGGCTGCCGGTGAAGCCGAGGTCCTTGAAGGGATCGACATAACCCCGCGCCAGCGGCAACGAGGCGTCCTCGGCAAGGTACTTGAGTTGCCATCGGAATTACCGACCAACGCAGCGCCGCCCCTCATTGTCCTGCCGGACATTTCTCCCCGTTAGTGACGGGGAGAAATGGGCAGCTGCGATGTCGGCACTATTCCGCAACGCTGGCGATTGGCGAAGCCATCGATGACGGCGTCCTTCTCCCCGTCACTATACGGGAGAAGATGCCGGCAGGCAGATGAGGGGCAGCGCAAGGGTCCAAGCCTCAATCCCCGTCCGGGGGCGCTGCCTTGCCGCACTGCGCCAGCACCTTGCCGATGGCAGCACTGGAGCCCTCCAGCGGAAAACTGACCTGGCCGTATTTGGCCGCACCGACCGACACATCGCCCTTCCCGCGCAGCAGGTCCAGCAGCGGATCGGCTTTCGTCAAATTGACCACGAAGTAATTGTACATGGCCTCCAGCTGCAGCGTCCTGGTCACCGTCTTGCCGTCGGCCTTGAACTCGAACGAACCACTGATACCAGGCTCCATCTGCTGGCCGGTTGCGCCGACATCGTAGCTCAGCACCGGCGTGTCGAAACAGATCAGCATCAGATGCGCGTCGCCTTTCGGCCCGCCGCAGACCGAGGCGGTGAGCACGCTGCCGCCTTCGTCCTCCTCCATCTTGGCAGCCCAGCCGCCGCAGGAAGCGGCAAACGCCGGCTGCGCGGCGTGCAAGACCGCCACCGCACCGGCGATGATGAGATATTTCATGACTTCCCCCTCGCACATTTGCCGCCGCACCCGCCGGCATTCTATAGGAAAAGCCATCCGGTGGCATCGCCTGTTGCGGCGTCCGGCCCGATTGTGCGGAGAGCGGTGTTGAAAACCTGTGTTCGTCTGTGTCTGCTGCTGGTCGCCCTGCTGGCCTCACCGCTGGCCGCCCATGCCGACTGGAAGCCGGTCGAGAAGGTCGAGACCTACGCCATTTCGGGCCAGTCCGGGCCGGAACTCTACCGCTCGATCGGCGACAACGGTCCGAAGCTCGGCATCACCCGCGCCATCGCCCACACCAATTTCAAGCTGACCTGGACCCGGGACTATCAAGCGCGAGCCGGCGCCTGCGTGCTGGCGACGGCACGGCCGAAGCTCATCATCACCTACACCTTGCCAAGCCCCTCGGCGCCGCTGCCGCCGGCCATCCAGAAGAACTGGGAGGTTTTCATCGCCGGTGTCAGCGCGCACGAGAAGGTGCATGGCGCTGATATCATCGACATGGTGCGCAAGATCGAGGCGGCGACCGTCGGCCTCAGCGTTGCCGACGATCCCAAATGCAGCAAGATCCGCACCGAGATGACCAGACGCCTGTCCGCCTTGTCACAAGCGCAGCGGCAGGCGAGCCGCGATTTCGACCGCGTCGAGTTCGGTCAGGGCGGCAACCTGCAAAAGCTCATTCTTGCCCTGGTGAATGGCGGCTGACGCGCGTGACCAAGGTGTGCCAGCGAATTGAACCCTCGCTGTCGGGCTGCCGGCCGCCAAGATCCTCCATTTCGAGGAATGATCGAAAGAATTGCGCGCGGCAGCCCTGAGATTGGCAGCGCCTCACATAACCGAGGTTCCTCGCCCCCACGGAGTGGGGGAGAGGGGGACTGGCGCAACCGTGGCCTGGGCCTTCTGGCCGACGTCTTTTGCTCTACGAAATTCCCTCTCCGGCCCCTTAGCCGCCACCTCTCCCCACTTCCGTGGGGCGAGGAACCTCAGTTCAATGCGTATTCGCGCTCGCCCTCAGCTCCGCACGCTTCTCGTCCGAAACCACAGCAAGATCCAGCACCTTCTGCAATTCGGCCGCATGACGGAATGACGGTTCGGCCTGCACGCCGGTTCGCACCGCATCGGCGAAACGCTGGTAATTGGTCGCCACCGTTCCGGCGTCGAGCTCTTCCCATATGGCGTTCTCGACATTGTCGCCGACGCAGGCCTTGAGCGCCGAGCCGTCGAGATTGTGCACCACCTCGAGGCCGCCTTTGTCGCCATAGATGCGCAGGCGCAGCTCGTTGAGATGGCCTGATGCCCAGCGGCTGGCATGCACCACGCCGAAGGCACCATTGGAAAAATCCAGCGTCATGGCGAAGCTGTCATTGGCGTCGAGCCCGTAGTCGCCGATGCGGTTGCCAGGCGCCTTGTCGAAGCTGCGCAGCCGGCAGAAGACATGGTCGATGTCGAGAGCCGCACCGTAGCTGGCGAAATCGAGGATGTGGATGCCGACATCGCCGAGCACGCCGTTCGAGCCGTGGCCCCGCGACAGGCGCCAGAGCCATTTCGGATCGGTGCGCCAGTCGCCCCAGAATTTCGACACCAGCCAGCTTTGAAGATAGGACGCCTCGACATGCCTGACCGTGCCGATTTCGCCCGCCCGCACCATCTGGCGGGCCTTCTGCAGCGCGGCGACATTGCGATAGGTCAGGTTCACCATGTTTACGATGCCGGCGGCCTCGGCGGCCTCGGCCATCTCGGTGGCCTTGCCGAAGTTTTCGGCCAGCGGCTTTTCGCACAGCACCGGCTTTCCGGCGGCGATCAGCGCCATGGTGGTCGGGTGGTGGATGCGGTCGGGCGTGACATTGGCCACCGCGTCGAAGGCACCCCATTTCAGCGCCTCCTCCAGCGAGGTAAAGCGGTTGGCGATCTTGAAGCTGTCGGCGAAGTCGCCGACGCGCGCCGGATCGACATCGACGGCGCCGACGATGTCGACGCCCTCGATGGCACTGAAGCGACGGGCATGTTCCTGCGCCATCCAGCCGGTGCCGAGTATCAAAAGCCGCATTTATTTCTCCCTGGAGATATCGGACCCCCCGCCCGATCGACGCCCTCAAATAGCGCGGATGATGCCGCCGTCGACCCGGATGTTCTGGCCGGTGATGTAGCCGGCGCCTTCGGAGGCCAGGAAGGCGATAGTGGCGGCGATCTCTTCGGAGGTTCCGTAGCGCTGCATCGGTACGCTGTCGCGGCGCTCCTCGGTGGCCGGCAGGCTGTCGATCCAGCCGGGCAGGACGTTGTTCATGCGCACATTGTCGGCGGCATAAGTGTTGGAGAAGATCTTGGTGTAGGCGGCAAGCCCGGCGCGGAACACCGCCGAGGTCGGGAACATCGGGCTCGGCTCGACCACCCAGGCCGTCGAAATGTTGATGATGGCGCCGCCCTTCTGCTTGACCATCTGCGGTGCCACGATGCGCACCGGCCGGATGACGTTCAACAGATAGATATCCATGCTGGTGTGCCATTGCTCGTCCGTGATCTCGAGGATCGGCGCGCGCGGGCCATGGCCGCCGCTGTTGACCAGCACGTCGATGCGGCCATAGCGTTCCAGCGTCAGGTCGACCAGGCGCTGCAGATTGTCATTCGACTGGTTGGAGCCGGTGACGCCGAGCCCGCCCAGCTCCTTGGCCAGCGCCTCGCCCTTGCCGGACGAGGAAAGAATGGCGACCTTGAAGCCGTCCGTCGCCAGGCGCTTGGCCGCCGCCGCACCCATGCCGCTGCCGCCGGCCACGACCACAGCTACTTTTTCTACACTCATCGGGTTTTCCTTCTCAAGTTGGCGGGCACCGCAAGCGGTGTTTTCGGGAGTTGGGCGCTGATATAGCTGGTTTTCCGCAACGGTTCGAACCAGAATGCCTGAAATCAACCTGTAGAAAAACTCCTGCATGCCCGAAGCCTTCCTCAGCCTGCCGCCGTTGAACGCACTGCGCGCCTTCGAAGCCTCGGCGCGTCATCTCAACTTCCGCATCGCGGCCGAAGAGCTGAACGTCACGCAAGGAGCGGTGGCCCAGCACATTCGCGGGCTGGAGGCTGATCTCGGCACAAAACTGTTCGAGCGGCTGCCGCGCGGCCTGGCGCTGACCGATGAGGGCCGCGCCTATATCCCCAACATCCGCCGCGCCTTCGACCTGATCTCGGAGGCGACGCTGCTGCTTCGTCCCGAGCCGGCGCGGCTGACGATCAGCGTGACGCCAAGCTTCGCCACCAAATGGCTGATCCCCAGGCTGCAGGATTTTGTGACGCACAATCCGCTGGTCGATCTGCGCGTCCTGGCCAGCGAAAGCCTGTCGAGCTTCCAGGCGGACGGCATCGACATTGCGGTCAGGCAAGGCCGCCCGCCCTTCGGCGCCGGCCTGATCGTCGACCTGTTGTTTCCGCAGCAGATCATCGCCGTCTGCAGCCCGGCCCTGCTGCCGGCAGGTGCTACCGAAATCGCCGCGGCCGAAATCCAGCATCACGTCCTGCTGCACGACGCGCACAATCTGTGGCCGGAATTCATGGAAAAAGCGGTCGACCTGAAGATGACGACGGAGCTGAAACGCATGCGCTTCAACCAGACGGGCCTGGCCATCGACGCGGCCATCGCCGGCCAGGGCATAGCACTGGCCAGCCGCTTTCTCGTCGCCGCCGACCTCGCCGCCGGCCGGTTGGTCCAGCCCGTCAGCGGCGAAATGCGTGGCACGCAGGATTTTTATGTCGTGATGCCGAGAAAACAGCGGCACCCCGAGCCGACGCAAGCCGTGCGGCAATGGCTGCTGGATGCGGGGGAGCGGCCGCCGGTCTAGATCGGCAGCAAGGCGTCGGGCTTCACATTGGCGATCGAGGCGTAGGTGTGCGTCTCCCGCACCCCGGGAAGCGGCAGGATGACCCGCTGCAGAAAATCCTGGAACATCGCCATGTCGGCGATACGCGCCTTGACCAGATAGTCGAAACCGCCGACCACCATGTGGCACTCGATGATCTCGGGCGCCCGCAGAACAGCCTCCGCGAAGCGGTCGAAGACATGCGGTGCCGTGTGGTCGAGCCGCACCTCGATGAAGACGAGCTGTGCCTGCCCGATCCGGGCCGGGTCGAGGACGGCACGCACCGCGCGGATGAACCCTTCGGCGAACAGCCGCTTGACGCGCTGCGCCGCCCCGGTCGGCGACAGGCCGACTCGCCGCGCCAGATCGAGCGTCGTGCGGCGGCCGTCCTCCTGCAACAAACGCAGCAGCAAGCGGTCGATACGGTCGAGATTTTCCATTTCAGTATTCACACCTTTTGGCCTTCGAAGGCGTGATTGTCACGCCAAAAAGGCAAAAATAGTATATTTCATCGCACTCGCGGATCGCAATACCGTTGTCCTGCAACCGACAACGAAAGCGTACCCCATGACATCAGCCCAATCGATTATCCGCAGCGCCCAAGCCAAGGGCGACGCGCCAGTCCTCATCCTGAACGAGGCCGAGGTGAAAACCTGCATCGACCCGCGCCAGCTCCTCGAGGCCTTGGCCGGCGGCTTCAAGGCGCTGTCCGGCGGCAAGGTGGTCAGTCCGGCGCGGCCGCAGCTCGACATTCCGCAGTCCGGCTATTCGCTGGCCATGCCGGCCTGGATGGCGGGCATGCATCTGACGGTGAAGATCGTCAACGTGTTCGAGGGCAACATCGCCAAAGGTATCCCCAGTCACCTCGCCACCATCCATCTGTTCGACCCGCGGAGCGGCATGCCGGTCTGCATCATGGACGGCACTTATGTCACCGCCGTGCGTACCTCCGGCTCGGCCGTGCTCTCGGTGCGCGAACTTGCTCGCCGCGACGCCAAGGTCGCGACAGTCGTGGGGGCCGGCGTGCAGGCCGGCCAGCATCTCAATCTTCTTCCGCTGGTGCGCGACTTCGCCGAGATCCGTGTCGTCTCGAAGGTATTCGCGGATGCACAGGCGCTTGCCACGCAGCACCCAGGTGTAGTCGCCGTCGCCGATATCGAGGCCGCGGTGCGCTCGTCGGACGTCGTCTGCCTGGCGACGCATTCCTATGCGCCGGTGATCTCGGCCGACTGGGTGCGGCCCGGCAGCCATGTCTCGTCGGTCGGCGTCGCACCGCCCGGCGGCGAACTGCCGGTCGAGCTTATCGGAAGGGCCAGCCTGTTCGTCGAGACCAGGGAGGCCTTTGCCCCGACACCGGTCGGCTCCTGCGAACTCGCCGGCCTCGATCCGCAAACCGGAACCGAGCTCGGCGAAATGCTGCTCGGGCTGCAACCGGGGCGGGTCAGCGCCGACCAGGTCACCGTCTACAAGGCCATGGGGGTCGCCATGGAAGATATGGTGGCCGCCGACCTCGCCTACCGCGAGGCGATACGGCGAGGAATGGGGCGGGTTGTTGAACTGTAGGGTACCGCCGGCTTAATTGTCGAAGCCAGCGCCGCTCCTCATTTCCCTGCCGGGCATTTCTCGCCGTAGAACGGGGAGAAAGAAGCTCTTTCCGCAACGCTGGCGATTGGCGAAATCGGCCATGACAGCGTCCTTCTACTCGTTCACGGGGAGAAGATGGCGGCAGCCAGACAAGGGGCGGCGCAATGTTCGGGCCAGACCGCGCCTATTTCAGAAACTTTCCACACTCCTGCTTGAGCGCTGGCACCAACCAGGCAGCCCCTCAGTCTTCCTCGGTCCAGATCAGCCGCAACAGGCGCAGCAGCGTCGCTCGCTCTTTTTTCGTCAGTCTGTGCAGGAACCGGTCCTCGTGCCGGCGAACCTGTTGCCGCCATCCCGGCATCGCCTCCCTGGCGGCCTGCGTCAGGTTGAGCACCTGCACGCGTTTGTCCCCGGCATGGTCGTCGCGCTCGACCAGCCCGCGTTCTTCCAGTTCGGAGAGCAGCGGCGCCATGTTGGCGCTCTTCATGCCGAGCAGCCGACACAGTTCTGCGGCGCGGATGCCGGGCTTCTCGTCGATCAGCGCCAGCATGCCGTAGGTGACCGGGCGCAGCGCCGCATCAGACAATTCGACGGCGAAATCGTTGAGCGCGAGCGCCGAGGCACGTCTGAGATTGTAGCCGATCTGCGCGTCGAGCGCGTCTTCGGCCATTGCACTTGGCGCGCTGCGACCGGGGTGAAGTCGGGTATCATCCATGCTGCAACCGATCGCCGCGATCATAGCCCTTGTCAAGCGAAAAAGACTATGCGACATAGCAAACATAAAAGCTATGCCACATAGCAATTTATGCTGATGACAAAGCGGAACGGGAGGACATGACCATGACCGAAGAGACCGTAGCCTTCGACGTCGAGAACGGCATCGCCTGGGTGCGCTTCAACCGGCCGGACAAGCGCAACTGCATGAACCCGGCGCTCAACCGGAGAATGATGGAGGTTCTCGACGAGCTTGAATTCCGCGACGATGTCGGCGTGCTGGTGCTGTCCGGCGAGGGCAGCGCCTGGTCCGCGGGCATGGACCTCAAGGAATATTTTCGCGAGACCGAAGCCAAGGGGCTTGGTGCCATCCGCAAGGCGCAGTCCGAAGCGTATGGCTGGTGGCGGCGCTTGCGCTGGTATGGCAAGCCGACCATCGCCATGGTCAATGGCTGGTGTTTCGGCGGCGGCTATGGTCCGCTTTTCGCCTGCGATCTCGCCTTTGCCGCCGACGAGGCGCAGTTCGCTCTGTCCGAAATCAACTGGGGCATCCTGCCCGGCGGCGGCGCCACCAAGGTGGTGGTCGACCTCTTGTCGATGCGCGACGCCATGTACCACGCGCTGACCGGCGAGCTCATCGACGGCAGGAAGGCCGCGGCCTGGAAGCTGGTCAATGAAAGCCTGCCGCTGGCCGACCTCAAGGCGCGCGTCACCGAGGTTGCGAACGTCCTGCAGAAGAAAAACCCGATTGCCCTGAAGGCGACCAAGGACGCCATCCGCCGCGTCACCGAGATGACCTACGACAACGCCGAGGATTATCTGGTACGGGCACAGGAGGCGGCCAATTCCCACGACAATGACGGCCGCAAGGAAGGCATCCGCCAGTTCATCGACGAAAAGAGCTACAAGCCGGGTCTCGGTGCCTACGACAAGGCGCGATAAACCACCGACGCAATCTGGGAGGAGATGCGAATGCCGGCCTGGACAACGCCAGATCCCGTGGCCCTGCACGCCGGGACGCAGCCGGATCGTCTTGCCTGTATCGACCTGGCAACCGGCCGGCGCTGGACCTATGCGGCACTCGACGAGGCCATCCAGCGTACTGTCGGCGTCCTCGAAACCGGCCATGGCATCGAACAGGGACAACGGATCGCCACGCTTGCCCGCAACAGTGCCGACCTGGCTATCCTGCAGCAGGCCGCGATGCGGCTCGGCGCCATCTTCGTGCCGCTCAACTGGCGGCTCGCCAGAGCCGAACAGCAGGCGATCCTGGCCGATTGCGATCCGATCCTGCTGCTGCATGACACCGTCCTTGAAATGACGCTGCCCGAGGGCTGCACGCCAATCGAAGTCGCTGCCTTCGCGGCGGCGGTCGAGGAACACCCGCCCGCACCGCGCCGTCCCTTGCCGGCCAGCGATGCGCCGTCGATCATCCTCTACACTTCGGGCACATCCGGCCAGCCGAAAGGAGTTGTTATCACCGAGGCGAACGCCTTTGCCACCGCGGTCAATTTCGGCGTGCTGGGGCGGGTCGGCAATGCCAGCGTCTTCCTCTGCGACGCGCCGATGTTCCATGTCATCGGCCTCATCACCAGCCTGCGCCCGACGCTGCTGCAGGGCGGCACGGTGCTGATCTCGCCCAGCTTCGACGCCGGCGTCACCAACCGTCGTCTCGCCGATCCCACGCTTGGCGTCACCCATTATTTCTGCGTGCCGCGGATGGCCAGGATGCTGCGCGACCATCCCGATTTTGCGCCTTCGAATTGGACGTCGCTGACCGCCATCTTCACCGGCGGCGCGCCCAATCCCGCCGCCGACATCCTCTGGTGGCTGGCGCAAGGCGTGCGCATGGCCGACGGCTTCGGCATGACGGAAGCCGGCACGGTGCTTGGCATGCCGATCGAGGCCGACCGCATCGCCGGCAAGGCGGGCGCGTCGGGCCTGGCTGGACCGACGATCGGCCTGCGCATCGTCGACGACGCTGGCCGTGACGTCGCTGCCGGCGAACCGGGCGAGATATGGCTGTCCGGCCCCAGCATCACACCTGGCTACTGGAACCGGCCGGAAGAGACGGCACGCGCCTTTACCGCCAACGGCTGGTTCCGTACCGGCGACATCGGGCGGCAGGATGAGGAAGGCTTCGTCACCCTCGTCGACCGCCGCAAGGACATGTTCATCTCCGGTGGGGAGAACGTCTATCCTGCCGAAATCGAGATGGTGCTGCTCGACCATCCCGACATTGCCGAGGCAGCCGTGATCGGCGTCGCCGACGAGCGTTGGGGCGAAGTCGGGCGCGCCTTTGTCGTGGTCAAGTCAGGTTGCGTGCTCGATCCGGCTGATCTGGCAAGCCACTGCGGCGCCCGCATCGCCCGCTACAAGGTGCCGAAAGAATTCCTGCTCACCGATGCGCTGCCGCGCACCGCATCCGGCAAGATCCAGAAACACATTTTGCGCGGCTGGACAGCACCGGCCGGCGGGCATTGAAGCTGCCGATCTCCCTCCTTGTGGGGAGATTGGCGGCGTCACCGGCCGCGCCCTCCCAAGGCCTCCTCTGCAACATTCGACGGCATTTGAATAAAACCCGCCTGTGGATATTTACCCCGCATTCCGCCAGGCCCGGCAAGATGGACATTAGGGCGGGATCATGGAGGGAACCATTGACCAGCGATTTTTCAGCCGCCCGCATCCACCTCGAACGTGCCTATCACTATCTGCAAGGCAATGACGAGACGAGCCGCGCTGCCTGTGACGCCCTGGATCTGTTGATCGAAGCGGTGGCGGAAGCACAGCACAGGCGACCCGAGGCTGGCGTGCTGGAGTTTCCGAAATCGACCGCGCGGCGAACCGCATAGAATGTGTTGAGACTCAGGTTAGGCCGGCCGGCCTGACCTGAAATGCGGCCGGGATCACGAAGCCTTGCGCGCCACCACCACCACGGTCGCGCGCGAAACAATCTGCTCCAGCGGCTCTGGCCGATGCAGCAAGAATCCCTGGCCGTAGGCGACGCCCATGTCGCCCAGCATCGTCACCGTGTCCTGCCGTTCGATCTTCTCGCCGGCCACGTCGCAGCCGAGGCTGCGGGCGATGCTGGTGATGGCCAGCACGATTTCGCGGTCGAAGCGGCTTTGCGTGATGTGCTCGATGAAGGAACCGTCGATCTTGATCGTATCGACGGGGAAGCGCCTGAGATATTCGAACGAGCTCATGCCGGCGCCGAAATCGTCCAGGCTGACCCGGCAGTGCCGCTCGCGCGCCTTGCGCACGAACTGTTCGGCGGCGTCGAAATTGGTGACGGCGGCGGTTTCGGTGATCTCGAAGCCGATGCCCGAATGCGGCGCCCCGGTCTCCTCGATGACGCTGTCGACGAACGCCCACAGCTGCGGATCGCTCAGCGTCTGCGCCGACAGGTTGAAGCCGAGCGTCAGCGCGCCCGAGCGCAAGGCGGCACCATGCCGCGACAGCGCGGTGCGGATGATCCAGCGGTCGAGCCGCGACGCGATGCCGAAGCGCTCGGCCACCGGAATGAACTCACCGGGCGGCACCAGCCGGCCGTTGCGTGCGACGAGCCTGGCCAACACTTCGACATGGCGGCTTTCCTGCCAGGGCCGGCCCAGCAAATGGATTTCCTGGCCGAACAGTTTCAGCCGCCCGTCTTCCATGGCATCGACCGTGTCGGCGGCGACGCGTGCGGCATTCAGCCCGCCCGACCCTGCTTCCGCTGCCGCGGAGAACACCGCGAAACGGTTGCGTCCGGCAGCCTTGGCCGCGTAGCAGGCGTCGTCGGCGCAAGCGAGCGCGTCGGCCACCGTGATGTTGGCGTCGTCGACGAAGGCGATACCGATCGAGGCCGCCAGTTTGCGCGTCGACGCGGCCAGGCCGAGATCCGCCTCGCGCACCGCGCCAAGCACGGCAGTGGCGATCCTCTCGGCCAGCGCGGCATCGCAATACGGCACCAGCAGCGCGAATTCATCGCCGCCCAGCCGCGCCGCGTGCGCGCCCGGCGGCAGGCAGCCGCGGATACCGGCGGCAACGCTCTTCAGCGCCAGGTCGCCGGCGGCGTGGCCGGCAAAATCGTTCAGCGCCTTGAAGTAGTCGAGATCGACATAGAACACCGCCAGCGGCGCACCCGCCGCGATATGGTCGGCGAGCAGCCGGTCGAAGGCGGAGCGGTTACACAGACCGGTCAGCGCGTCGTGACGGGCGGCATAGGCGAGTTCCTGCTCGCGCAGCTTGTCCTCGGTGATGTCGCGCACCGTGCCGAGGATCTGGCCTGCGGCACCCGCGCCGGCGATGGAGCGCACCAGCGATTCGACATGCCGGACCTGGCCGTCCCGCCGGATGATACGGTATTGCGAGGCCGTGACACCGTCCGAGCCGGGCGGCGGCAGGTGAGCCTGCTCGGTGGCCTCCTTGTCGTCGGGATGCAGATAGCTGTGCCAGAGGTCGGCCGTCACCTCGTCGGTGTCGGCGACGAGGCCGAATATGTCCCTGGTGCGGGCGTCCCAAT
This sequence comes from Mesorhizobium sp. M1396, assembly GCF_040317725.1. Taxonomy (NCBI): domain Bacteria; kingdom Pseudomonadati; phylum Pseudomonadota; class Alphaproteobacteria; order Hyphomicrobiales; family Phyllobacteriaceae; genus Mesorhizobium; species Mesorhizobium sp. M1396. The sequence goes on from NZ_JAMYLA010000059.1 coordinate 37,580, forward strand.
AGCTCCTGTTGGTGGCGATGTCATAGTGCCAGATGCCGGTGCCGCTGGCGGCGAGCGCCAGGCGGAAGCGCACATTGACCTGCTCGAGCTCGGCTTCGGCCGCCTTCTGCTTGGTGATGTCGGTCTGCACGCCCATCAGCCTGAGCGGTTTTCCGGTCGCGTCGCGCTCGACGACGCCGCCACGATCGAGCACCCACACCCAGTGGCCCTGCTTGTGCTTCAGCCGCAGCTCGGTCTCGATGGCATCGGTCTGTCCCGCAATGTGGCGGTCGCCGCTGGCCAGCGCCCGCTCGCGATCGTCGGGATGGGTCAGCCGCAGCCACAGGTCGCTGGTGTCGGCAAGCTCGCTCTCGTCATAGCCCAGCATCCCCGCCCAGGTCGCGGAATAGAAGCAGTCACCGGTGCGAAGATCCCAGTCCCAGACGCCGAGATGGGCGCGTTCCAAGGCCTTGACCCAGAACGTTCCATTGCGACTTTTCTTGTCCCGACCAGCCATCGTCTGTTTCGCTCATCCCCACCGCGGGGCAATCTGCGACAAAACCAGAGAAGAAAGCGTTACTTGGGCTGAGGCAGGCGGTTTCGTGCCTCCTGACCTGCCACCCCTGCCCTCCCGCCTTTCGATTGGCCGGCAAGAACCGGAGTTTTGCGCCCGCCGGATCGTCCTAGTCATGGCTCCAGGTCGTCGGCCAATCCGATGATCGCGTTGCAGAGACAAAGAGGACCTCCCAATGACCAGCCAAGAAGACAACAAGGCCGTCGTCGTCAGATGGTTCACCAACTTCTGGGGTGAAACATGCGATCTCTCAGTGGTCGACGACATCGCCGCGCCCGACATGCTGTTGAAATATTCGCTGCACGAGCCGCGCCGCGGCCGCGACGACATCAAGGCCTTCATGACCGACTTCCGCGCCGCCTTCCCGGACCTCAACTTCTGGGCCACGGCCGACCTGATTGCAGAGGGCGATTATGTCGTCGGCCAGTGGGAGGGCGGCGGCACGCACACCGGCCCGGCTTTCAGCGATTTCCTCGTGGGTTCGCTGCCCGCCGCCACCGGCCGCACCATGCGCTTCACCGGCATCACCGTGCTGAAGGTTGTCGACGGCAGGATCGTCGAGGAGATCGGCCTCGATGACGGCGTCGCCGCCCTCACCCAACTCGGCCTGATCAAGACCGCCTGATCGAACCGCATGATTGAACGTGGGCCAAAGCCCCCCCGGCGCAGGGCCACATTGGATAGGGATGTGGGCATGAACACAAAAAGGCAGCGCGCCGGCGCCCCTCCCCGGCGGTTCCGGCGCAAAAAATTACTAAA
>NZ_JAMYLA010000060.1:0-38766 GCF_040317725.1 Mesorhizobium sp. M1396
TTCTCTGATCGTAGGAGGTGAGATAGCAGGCGCCTGAGATGCTTGGTTAGTGCCCATTGGCTTGCTCCTTTAGTGCGTGATCTAGGATGGCGATGCCATGATCGAGTTCGTCGTCGGTGATGGTTATCGGTGGTAGGACTTTGATGACGTCGCGATTTGGTCCTGAAGATTCGATCAGCAGGCCATCTTCGAATGCGACATCGTGCACACGGCCGACAACGGCCTGTGAGCGGCATTTGAGACCGGCCATCAGACCGCGGCCGCGCTTTTGTTCGATGCACGTGGGAAATTTCGCAACCAGGCTGTCAAGGTGTCTTTGCAGTTTGGCGGCTGTCCGCTCGACGCGCGCGGTAAACTGCGTGTCGGACCACAGTTTGCACATCGCCCCTGCAGTCACGAAGGCGAGATTGTTGCCTCTGAAGGTCCCGCTATGTTCTCCGGGATTCCAAATGTCCAGGTCGGGCCGAATCAGAACGATGGAGAACGGACTGCCTGAACCGCTTAGGGACTTTGAAAGGCATACGATGTCGGGATCAATACCCACGAACTCGAATGAGAAGAACTCGCCCGTTCGTCCCGCACCCGCCTGGATGTCGTCGACGATCAAAACAACACCGTGCTTGCGGCAAATGCGCTGAATTTCCGTGAGCCAAGCAGCAGATGCAGTGTTCATGCCGCCTTCTGCCTGAATGGTCTCCAGAATGACTGCGGCGGGCTTTTCAATGCCGCTGCCTGGGTCGCCCAATACGAAGTCTATGTAGCTCGCGGAATCGAAATCTTGGTTCGGATATCCGTCGTAGGGTATACGGATCACATCGTGACGAGCAACACCGCCCAATTCCCTGGTCGATGCCGAACCCGACACCGCCAGAGACCCAAGCGACATGCCATGAAACGCATTCGTGAATGCCATGACGCTCGAGCGGCCGGTATATTTGCGCGCCAGCGCCAGCGCCGCTTCGTTAGCGTTTGTGCCGGTCGGGCCAGGAAATTGTATCTTGTAGGAAAGCCCCCTGGGCATCAGGATCGAATCCACAAACACTTCGATAAATTCACGTTTTGCCACTGTATGCATATCGAGCGATAGAAGAATGTTTTCACCAACAAGGTAATCAATTGCTGGTGCAATAATATCCGGGTTGTTGTGGCCGTAGTTGAGCGCACCCGATCCTACAAGGAAATCGATGTATGGCTTGCCGGCTTCGTCCCAGATTGTCGCTCCAAGGGCCCTCGTAAAGACTGCAGGAAACGACCGCCCGTAGCGACGAACGTTGGACTCATGAGCTGCAAAAACGTCAATATTCATTTCATTGTCCTCTGCATGTAGGCGTCGCATTCAGCAAGACAATGATTAAATGCGGTTGCCTGGTCGCGCTGTTGAACCGTTTCGCCGAGGAGACCAGAACAGGCGTGGCGGAGTTTTGGAAGGTCGGTAACCTCAGACCTGTTTGTAATGATGACATACTCCTCCAAAATCCGCGACAAAACGGACACAGACTTGCGCGGCAGCTCATTGCTGTGCAGATGCATTTGGACACCATCGCCGTCGTCACGCTGTTCCACATGCCGATATCTCCCGGTCGGTGCGTGTGGAACGGCTCAGTTCTAAAGGGCTCGCGCGGATATGGATACTACGGCATCTGGTAGTTGACGCACGAGCGCGTCGATTACCGGCGAGCAGAGTCAACCAATCAGTTCGCCCGCCCGATGGAGCCGCGCCAGAGACCCCGTCTCCATGCGCTCGGCCGACCGTTTTCGAATCAGGGCGCGCGCAACTACCATGCCGTCGTGACCAAGGACGGACGCCTGTCAGTCCGGCCTCAAAGCATCCTTTTTCCCAGGCCGGCATAAACCTCATCAGGCAAGCCGCCAAATCCTGACCGCCCGCAAATCTGCCCCGGTTACAGTGATCCTGTCGGGAATCCGACATTGAGGGGAACCTTGTGACGCCGGCCGATTTGTACGTCGTATCGCCGTTTGCCGGTAGGTTAATAGGGCAGCCCACATCGGAAACTTCTGTTAGGCAGGGCCGACCACGGGTGATTTATGGACTGCGCGGAAACGGCTGTTGCCATCTCCCGGCGGCACGGATCTCGCTTAGCTGATCAGCGTTCAACGGCTCTGAACTTCTCCAGTATCGAGTACATCCATCTTGTGGATGCATCGGATCAAAACAAACGATTTTACGAACAACCGCGGGCATGAAAAGACCTCGCTTCGGCGGCGCCTACAGGAGGTTTCTCGCCGTGCGAGATGGAGGCGAACTCGTCCTGCATCTGACGACAACGGACCGCGGCACTCGATGTAACCCGCATGCCTTCCTAACATCACCAGAGGCTCAGACTCCAGCTAAGACGGTCGTACAGCGTTGATTATAGCGCACAGCTAGTCATTCCCACGCGCCGTCGACTATTCCTGCCCGGAAATATCCGAAATGAGTTTACCTCGGCGTACAGCATTCATCACAGGTATCACCGGCCAGGACGGCGCGTTGCTTGCTGAACTGCTGCTTTCGAAGGGCTACATGGTGCATGGCCTGAAGCGGCGAGCCTCGCTGATCGGGAATACCCAGCGCATCGACCAACTCTATCAAGATCCCCATGAGGACCATCCCGACATGGTCCTGCATTACCGGGACGTGACGGATGCGACAAACCTGATCCGTCTCCTGCAGGAGACGCAGCCCGACGAAAACTACAATCTGGCTGCGCAAAGCCACGTGCAAGTCTCTTTCGAGACCCCCGAATATACAGCCAATGCCGACGCTCTCGGCACACTGCGGCTGTTGGAAGCGATCCGCATTCTTCGCCTTGAGGACAAGACCCGATTTTACCAGGCCTCCACTTCCGAACTCTACGGTTTAGTCCAAGATACCCCGCAGAAGGAGACTACTCCGTTCTATCCGCGCTCGCCTTATGCGGTGGCGAAGCTCTACGCCTACTGGATCACCGTGAACTACCGCGAGGCATATGGGCTCTATGCCAGCAACGGGATTCTGTTCAATCACGAAGGCCCGACGCGCGGCGAGACGTTCATCACGCGCAAGGTGACGCGCGGTGGCTGCGATTATGGCCGGCAAGCAGGACTGCCTCTATCTCGGCGACCTGGAGGCAAAGCGCGACTGGGGTTCGGCGCGCGACTATGTCGAGGGCATGTGGCGCATTCTGCAGCACCATGAGCCTGACGATTTTGTGCTCGCGACCGGCGAGTCGCATTCGGTCCGCAGCTTTGTCGAGGCTGCCTTCAGGCGGGTCGGCAAGGAGATCGTCTGGGAAGGCGAAGGTGTTGACGAGGTAGGCCGCGACCGCAGGAGTAACCAGGCGCTGATCCGGATAGACAAGCGTTATTTCCGCCCGACCGAGGTTGACCTGCTAATCGGTGATGCCTGCAAGGCGGCCACCAAGCTCGGTTGGAAGCCGAAGACCACTTTCGACGAGCTCGTTTCGGAAATGGTCGGGCCGAGTGCCGCGCCTACGGGATCACGCTCGCTTGACGTGAAAAGACGATGATTTCGTTGGAGGCAATCATTTGGGTCGCCGGCCATCGCGGTATGGTTGGGTCGCACTGGTGCGCCGGCTGTCCGGCATGCCCGAGGTAAAGATCCTCACGGTGGACAGTCGTGATCTCCACCTGACCGGTCGCGCAGCGACGACCCCTGGTTCAAGGCACAACGTCCCGACCTGATTTTCATGGCCGCCGCTAGGGTCCGGGAATCTGAACGTCCAATCTCGCGATCGAGCTCTCGACGATCGCGGCCGCATTCGAGGCGCTCGTCGAGAAGTTCATGCTACTCGGCACGTTCTGCATTTAATTTGCGGCACAAGGAAGCTCGTTGATGACCCCGATGCCCAAGTCGACGAAATCGGCGAGGCTTTCATCACCATGCCACGATGGGCATCGCAGCCCAAGACTTCCTGATCTTCAAGCGGGGGGTTTCGCCGCGCCGGTCTCGCGACTTGCCCTAACCGAGGGTTATCGTCCCAGATGCTCCGCTTTCGCGGCCTGAGCGACACTTTCCGAATTCGATTGCAACGGTGCGCACACGGTTGATTGCCACTCTCATTGACAACCCTGCCACTACGCCCGTGCTGCACAGCTCCGATGGCCCGACAATCGCATCCGAGACATATGTGACGCAGTAAGACTACTAGAGGCGTTTTGACGTCATCTGCGTTATCCGGCGCCGAAGAGTCCCATTACTATTTCCAGCGCCTCGTTCGTCATTGAGAGTTGCAACCGCACGCCGGCGTACTGGGAGAGGGCTAGGATGGTATGGCGTTCAAGAACTGCATCTCCTGGAATACTAGAATGACCGGATTGCGATCACCATCGATTTCTCAAGCAAAGTAGTCCTTCTAATATCTGCTCAATGTTTATGGTTGTTCCCACGGCGCTAAACTTGAGCACTGACCTTGTTATGGCGCCTCAAGGCAGCAGCAGCGATATGGCCAGCATTTGATCGCGCTGGAGCAAATCTTCATTCGTCACCTCATCAAGCTCTGGCGGCTCGGATCCAACTTCCTTGCAACTGCCGAAATGCTCAGCCCTTTGGCCAGCTCGGCTAACGCAGCCAGACCGCCAGATCAGAAGGAGCACGCTTGCGAAATACGCGAGCTGAAGGAGCAGCGAACAAGTCAGCGTCGTGACGACTACTGTGCCGATGGAATGAGAAGCGAAGTAGACGGTCAGTGCGGTGCTGCACAGCACCAGCCCCAGGACGCGGCAAAACATTCTAAAGGGCAACGCCGTTCTCCTGGTTTTGTCTCCTCAGATCATGCTGCGACCTGGTCGGCCGCAACATGGGTCTGGCAGTTCTTCGGGCAGACGCGGGCGCAGGCTCCGCAGCCAATGCAGCGGCCGGCATGATCGACGACCATGATCATGCGATTGAGCTCGCCATCGAAATCGTCGTCCCCGTCGTCGCAGGGGCCGAGGATCTCACCCGTGTCATCGACGCCGTAAAGATGCATGACCTCGCGCGAGCAAACTTTGAAACAGCGACCGCAGCCGATGCAGGTCGTGCCGTTTATAGCGGTGAGATATTCCGGCACCCATCCGGAGCCGTCGCGGGTGATAAATGTGTTCGTCATCGTAACTTCTTCATTGAAGCGAGCTCTCTCCTGGCACCATCCAACTCGGCAAAAACGGCCGACGTTTCTTCGGCAATTTCCTCTATCTCCGTCCATTTTCCCGGGAGATCCTCGGCAAGGTCGCGCAATTTCATCTTGGCAAGTGCCGCGCGCAGCTGAAGCTTTCGGAATTTCTTCCCCATCTCATCTAGCTTTGACATAAATCCTTCCTTGAAATCGGTTTCTTCACGCCCCTGCCATCTCGGGATAGGCTTCAATGGCTGCAGGCGCCTCGTCGACCAGTTTCGTACCGGCCCCCGCGGGCTTCCTGAACGTCTCGAAGCCGAACCGGTGGATGTCTCGACAGAGCGACCAACTGCCCGGCCGTGAAAAGCAATCGTCCGAACCCCCCTGGGTTTCATCTCCATCGTTGGCGATGTCATCAGGCCGGAGCGCTCCTCGATTGTAAGCCCGACGGCCGTGTAAAACGTGTCGAGCCTCCACAGCACGTCCGGATCGGGATCGCCGATGATGGGGATCGCACGGCGGTATTTTCTGGTGACGATGAAGTCGGCCAGCCGCGTGGAGTCCGATTTGCCTTTCCCATGAGCCGCAGGAGTCTTGAGCACGGATCAGCCGCACGAGGCATCTGACAAAAGGCATGGCAAGGGCCGCCTCGTCCTCGTTGACCGGATGGCTGACCGCGGCATCAGACATTTCGCCTTCTCCTCATTTCAGTCCTCGTCCTCGATGGACGATTTCTGTTTTCTGGGACGCCTACTTCGGGCACACTTGCGCAGCCGCTGCATGGCTCGGCGCCGCTGATTCCACGCAATTGATGTCCCTCGGGCCGGCCTTGAACACGTCCTCGACTGCGAAGTCTTCCACGCGAATTCGCGTCGAACATCGCTTCCGCCGCAATGCGGGAGGCCATGAAGATTCGAGCCTCGATCCTGCTGCAAACGATCGACCAAGTGCTGCATGGACCTCCTTGCTGCGGTCACGCCAGGGAAATGGACGAAGTGGCCAGTAAGCCCTTTCGACATTACCGTTTTTTATCTTTCTTCCTCGGCCGACCGCGCTTTGGCACGTTCGGGAAACTGTTTTGCGCAGCGGCAAAGAGAGCGCCGCAACAAGCCTTCGCACCCCTGTACTTGGCGAGGGCCTGCAGCAAATCCGGCAGATGCTGCTCTTTCAATTCGGCCGGGATAGGCTCCGGACCGTCCAGCGACGTCAGTGCCAGTTCGACCAACTCGATCGCGCGATCATTGTTGCCGTTCTCGTGATAGTACCGGGCGACCGCGGGATAGGACCGGAACTTAGGACTGTCGCCTTGCGGGGGATTCAGCGCCAGGATGTGTTCGGACAGCTCCTTGCCCATCGCGAAGCGCTCAGCAGGGGGAAGGCGCGAATGGTCATTGGCCGGATGGAAAAGTTGGTCTAGCGCCGAAACCATCCAATCCTCGGAATTTTTGTCGATCGCGTCCCGAACCAATTGGCGCATCACGGGCAAGCCGGTCCACATGTCTTGCATTTTTTGAAGCAACAGATGCGCATGAGCCAGGCGGAAATTGAGGTCGTCCGGCATCAAGGCAATGCCCTCTTCGATCGCCCAGAGCGCCGTCTTCCAATCTTCCAACTTCACCGCCGCCCAGAACCTGTCATCGATCGGCTTCTTCAACGCTTGTTCGCGCGCCAGGGGTTCGCTTGTGGCGATCCGCTCATGATCGGCGGCTTTCGCCTTCTTGCTGGTACGCCAGCTGCCGTTGAGCACTTTCGGCAAAACCTCACCGAGTTGGCTCGGATGACCGATAAAGGCGATGCAGCCGTCTCGGTCGACTACGAACGAGGTCGGAACCCCGACGCAAAAGCTGGGTTCCCTCCAAAGTTTCTTCATTTCGCCTGTGAAGTCGAACGCAATCCGATGATTCAGATCCGGGCACTTTTCGGCCAACCACGCGTCCAACTTGGTCCGGGCCTCGACGGCCGTTGGAGCATCTTCATCAGCCGCGATCCCGACGACCTCAAGTCCGCCGTCCCTGTATTTCTCCTGTAGCTGCATCAGCTCGAGCATCTCCGCCGCAGATAGTTCGCACCAAGTTGCCCAAAATTCGACGATATAGACTTTGCCGGGCTGGAAGTCCGCAAGGGGCTCGCCACGCAGCCAGTCCTCCACTTTGATCGAAAGAGCCGGTGACCCCATCCGCAACATCATCTTGCCCTCCAAAGCTATTGCCAAAGGTTACGTGACCTTATGCGCAAGCTTGTTCCCCTTTGAGACGGGGCACGAGGGCTCAACGAAGGGAGAGCATTGTTCGTCTTGCGCATCTGCGTGCAGTCAGCCTTCACTCAGTGTTGCTGAACTCAATTCGCAAAGGCCGTGCCAACCCGCTCAGCGTGCGGTAAACGCTTGATTATGCTTTGAAAAGCTTCTGTGGCGCCCAAGATCGCCGGTGTATTGGACGCGACATATTTTCCGCCACTGTCAGGTCTTGGACACGCATCACCCGCTTCCCGTCGGCGCAGAAGCGTGGCCACCGACGTCTCGACATATAGGGACGAACAGATGCATGACCGCGTTGGCTACCGCCAGCCTCGTCATCATCGTCCGCCTCAAGCCTTGCTTGAGCTTCTTGTCGTTTCGGTCGCTCAGGTGGTGGCGCAACGCCATTGCGATTGCAGGCGCCGCTCCATCCGAGCATCGCCTCTGCCCTACCTCTTCCGCTTTGCGCTTGAATTCCTGCTGGCGACGCAGGAGTTCTTCACGACGACGCCGGTTATGTCCGGCTGCGGGTCGCGAGTACCGTTATCGCCAGATGATGATCGTGGGGAAGAGAGCCAGGATGAGTGCCGGCCTGTGCCGGGCCGGTGAACTCTCCCGGATCCTACTTTTGTTGTTCTGTGTCCCTGTGCGCAGGCCCTACAGGGACCTCCTGGTGCGAATGTGAGCGTTGTCGGAATTGGCCCGCCTGAAGGCCGCTAGGTCGCCACGCGACGGGCCAAGGCAGACTGAAAACGCCGAAGATGCGGCCGCCCTCGCCGCTGACGGCTACCATCCCAGGCGATGCTACGTGATTGATGCCACCGTTCGCGCCGAGGGCCGGCAAGAGCCCGACCGCCGGACTCGAAGGTCGGTGCGTTGGCCGCTGCACGGTCGTTTCCGTGTTCGGTTCCCGGCCAGTGGTGAGGGAAATCGTGATAACGCTAATACGAAGAGGCTATGGTCCGAACGCGGCCTGCCGCGCTGAAACGACTCTCTTTCTCGACCTGACGCCGGCTCGAGTATTGGTGTTTTGAGCGCATTAAGGACGCCTGGCCTCTGCCCGGCCGTTTGTCTGCGCGTTACGTTGTCTCGGCGAGCAGACACCGAGCGCGTAGAGGCGTCCGGGCAATATCTTCGCGACGGCGCTTGCAAGTTGCTCATGAGCTTCGCGAAACCTGCTCGTTGCGGCGACCTTCCTCCGACCTGGTATCAGGGTAGGTGACCAGCGGAGTAGAGCTTGGATAGCATCGGTGCTACTTCAGAACCCGTCAGCGGGCCAAAAAAAGCGGCAAAGGCGTGCCAACTATCCATCTTATTACGCTACCGGAGAGCCGCTCGCGCAACCAGCGGCTGCCATAAGCGCCCATGACGATCACGTCGGCAGACGTGTCGATTGCGTGCTGCGCTAGCACCGTGGCCACCGGTTTGCCGCGGCTCGCCAGCCGGTCGACCCAAACCCGAGCACCGTGCCGAGTGAGATAGGCAGCGATGTCGGCTCCCGGCTCGGCGCCCTTTCCGGTGCAGGTCGCCTCCGGATCGACGACTGCCACACGAACTTCCTCAGCACCGGCTAGCAGATGCAGCGCTTCTCGAATCGAACGGGACGCCTCGACTCGCGAATCCCAGCCGACCAGCACGCGCCGTGGAGACAGAGTCGCCTCAGCGCCCTCCGGTACGACAAACACCGGCTTTCCGGTGTCGAACAAGCTGCCGTTGATAACAAGGGGTCCGAGACTAGTCTCGTTGAGAAGTGCGGGGCCGACGATTGTCAGGTCGGTGCAGAGCGCCCGCTGTCGCACCGCGTCACCGACGCCAGCCTTGTCGCAGTGTTCGGTGTCGACATCATAGCAGCGCCACGTGGCTCTCAGCACTTTGTGAATTTCCCTGGATGTCTTTTCCAGGTTGGCCATGTCCTGTGAAAATTGTTCCCGTGCGGCAATGTGGTGTGCGCGATGTCTAGACCACTCGGGGATGCCACCGCCCAACGGCGGAGGGGACCCAATAAGCGGAGGCGACATCAGGAGCGGCGGGGGCGATATAATTAGTACGGAAAGATACGCGCCGACCTCGGCGCACAAGCGAGCAGCTATTGCGACGTCCTGATCGGAATGGTCAGCTCCCGTCACACTGAGTATTTTCTTGAAGGCCATCTGACTGCTTCCCCCTGAGATGTCGGGCCCGTAGCGCGTTTCGAACCGCAAGACTTGCCTTCCAACGAAGACGGAGAGTGGCACACCATCCGTTCGCGATTCAGTCGTCCAGCTTCTCGAGCGAGTAGCCGGCAGACCTGACAGTACGAATGACGCTCCCTGGCGAGGCCGCCTTCAGCGCCTTTCTGATCCGGCTGATATGGACGTCGACAGTGCGTTCACCGACATGGATATTGTCCGGCCAGGCCGCGTCGATCAGCTCGTCTCGGCTGAAGACCTTGCCGGGAGCCTCAAGAAATTGCCGCAGCAGGTTGAATTCGAGAGGTCCGAGGTGGATGTCGTGGCCATTGCCGCGAACTCGGTGAGCATCGAGCTTCATCTCAAGGCTGCCGCAGCAGAGCCAGCTGCCATTTTCGATCCCGTTTGAACCCGGCTTCGGTAGCGCCAGCTTCGTCCGTAGACAGTCGAGCAGCTTGGCCGGCGCGAAGGGCCGCACAAAGCTCTCGTCAATACCTGCCTTCAAGAGATCGAGGTGCTGGTTCTCGGCGCCGGGCGCGATCAACGCAATGACGGGCAGGAGGCCAGTCCGGGGCTCCTCCTTGAACCGGGCGCAGATTGTGGAGCCTGTCGCGCTTGCTGGCCCGCAATCCAGGACTACCGCCTGGAGCTCCCGTTGGTCGGCAAATGCAAGTGCTTCCTTCACGCCGCCTGCCGGCTCACTCGTGAAGCCGTCCACCCCCAGAATGTGGCTGAGGAACAGATACAACTCCGCATCTTGCGAACAGATCAGTACCACTGGCTTCATCAGCGCTACCCCAAGAACCATATCGGCCTGGACCGCCTCAATTGAGAGGGCTGGCCACCGCATGTCCTCAAGACCTGACATGATCCCCTCGATCGAAAGTCGGTTGCATCACGCCCGCGCCACCTCGGGATGAGCCTCAATGGCTGCGGTGGCATCGCCGGCCAGTTTGGTACCGGCCGCGGCGAGCTTCCAGAACGTCTCGAAACCGAACCGGTGGACGTCGCGCAGGGTCTTTGACAGAACGACCAACCGGCCGGCTGTGAAGAGCACGCGCCCGAAGCCCTCATGGCTCATCTCCATCATCGGCGATGCCATCAGGCCCGTGCGCTCCTCAATCGCAAGCCCGACGGCGGTGTAGAACTTATCGAGCCTCCACAGCACGTCCGGATCGGGATCGCCGATGATTGGAATTGCACGGCGCTGTTCCCTGGTGATGATGAAGTCGCCCAGCAACTCGGCGTCCGATTTGCCTTCCCATGACCCGTGGGAATCATTGGCACGGATCAGCCGCACGAGGCATTTGACGAACGGGGTGGCAAGGGCCGCCTCGTCCTCGGTGGCGGCAGGGCTAACCTCGGCATCAGACATTTCGCTCACTCCTCATTTCAGCCCTCGTCCTCGAAGGAGGGTTTCTGTTCAGCGACACCTGCCTGCGCCAGCACCTTGCGCAGCCAAGGGGGAGGACAGGTCCTGAGCATCATCTGCGTGCGCAACAGCACCTCTTGGATGGTCTCGGGCTGCGGCACTTTGATCGGATGAATTTTTGCCGAAACAAGTTTGGCTGCCGAAGGTCCGCCGATCGCCCGACAAAACAGGAGATGACAGCCCTTCAGCGCCTCCACCTTCGGGGTGATGCGGTCATCGCCCTCAGTTCGGTGCTTCCCGCTCTCGTCGGAAACGTCATCGAAGGCCACGGCTTCGACGAGCTTCCACTCCTCGCGCATCACGTCGTAGACAGCAAAGCGCCTGGCCGAGCCGAAATGGGCGTTGATGTTCTTCATGTCCTGCGTGGCGATTGCCACGCGCAATGCGCCGGCTTGGCGTTCCGGCGTCGGTGCGTGAACCTCGTCAGTGACGAGCGAGAGGCGGCGAACGGAGCTCATCTGGTATTTCTCGCTTACGCAGTGGGTCAGGCGCTTCAGGCGTTGGCGCGTGCCGGTTGGCTTCAAAAATGCCGGCAACCTCGAAGATCAGGTCGCGGGTCCCCTGGTAGAGGATTGTGAGCTTGTGCTGGCTGCCGAGTCGGTCGAAGATCGGGAAGCCGACCCGCATGAGCGGAATGCCGAGGCGCTGCGCCGCCTGGCGGCCGTGGGAATGAGTAACGAGAAGATCAGCGCCGGCGCTAAGCGCTTCCAAATCGCCGAGATCGCCGATTTGAACCGACTGCGCCGGCACTTCCTCCAGAATTTTCGACATAGCGGCCGTTGTGACCGCCGCCGCGATTTCGGAGCCCATGGCGATGAAGAAGCTCGCGAGTTGGTAGAGTTGGTCTGGTTCAGCAGCGATCGCAATTTTTTTGCCTCCAAATTGGAAATGTCCGTCGAGCAACGCGTCCTGCAACTGCGCCCGCCGGCGGCGCACCCCAGCCGGCGCCGCCGCGCCCGAAACGGCGCACAGCAGCGAGACGAACCGGTCGGCGTCCTTCAATCCAGTCAGCGACCGGAACAGCACGTAAGGCACGCCGGTCAACCTCTGCAGCAGCTCGGCCGGGCGGCGCATATGCTCACCGATGGCGACGCATTGCACAGCCGTGCCAAGCTCACGGATATCCTCGACACTGGTGCCGCCATAGGTGGTCGTGACCCAGCGGTCGGGCACCGTACCGTCGAGCGAGCCAGAGACGTCCGGCAGAATCACGGGCTTCAGTCCAAAGCTCTCAACCATCTCACGCAAATGCTCGATATCAGCCACAGTGAGGTTCCAGCCAGGCAGGATCACGATCTTCTTCGACTGCCGCGCCTGCTCGCCGGGACGCGTAATCCTTTCGATCATTGCGGTGACAGCCTTGGCCCAGCCCTCTTCGATCGCGCCGTCGAAATCCGGTGTGTTGGCTAGCACCACCTCCGTACCCGCGAGTTCTTCCGTGCGCTTGAGCCTGATATTGGCGATATCTCCTGCGCAGTCTTCGCCCCGGGTTTCCACCAGCGCCGTGGTGCAGACCCCGATCAGCGTTGGCTCTGTGCGGGCCTTGAGATTGAGGATCGCCTCTTCCAGATGGTCTGCCCCGCCGAGGATCGTCGCCACCTCGTCCATCGCCGTTGTCTGCAGGGGGATGGCTTCCTTGAAATGTCGCACGAAGAGCACGAGCGCGAAGCTGGTGCACCCTTGGCTTCCGTGGAACAACGGCATCGCGCCGTCGACGCCAAGAAAGGCCAAGGCGGCACCCAGCGGCTGCGATGACTTCAGCGGATTGACCGCCGCCGCTTTGGTCTGGGGAAGGATGCGGACCATCGGCTTTCCTCAACACTCGCCGAAATCGTCGGCTGTCGTGCCGGCGAATTCCTGGACAGCATGCAAGGTCACGGTATCGCTTCTCGTGCGCGGCCGTTCCTGCCTCACCGTAGGCTGGCAATCCCATGGTGCCGGCTCCCGCACCTGCGCCCAGATCGGATTGTGAATGGCGATGTCGATCTGGCGTACGAGTTCCACCATGCCGTCATAGCCGGCGTAAGGGTGTTGGCGCTCCTGGTTGATATCGAGCCAGGGTGTCTTGGCCTTCAGCGCGATGAATTGCGTGCGCCCGCCCGACAGCAGGATATCCGCCTTGCGTTCTGAGAGCATGGCGTAGAGCTCGGGCGGCGCCATCTGCTCAAATATGTGGTTGTCGTCCTTGAGGATCTGCTTGATGCGCGCCTTGTCTTCGACGGTCGACTTCTTGACAGAGGTTCCGACGATCTCGATCCCGATCTCCATCAGCGCATGGACGACCGACCAGGACTTCACGCCGCCAGTGTTGAGCAGCACGCGCTTGCCTGCGAGCCTCGGCTCGTAGGCCGCTAGCCTCTTCCAAGCGATCGCCTCTTCCTCTGCAATCAATACCTCGGTACGGCCGAGGATCTCCGGATCGGCACCCTTCTTCACGAGCAGCTGAGATATTTGTCGGAGCGCTTCAGACGTGGCGCTGATGCCGTAGAAGGAGCCCTCGAAAAACGGGATGCCCCAGCGCTGCTCCATCTTGCGGGCCAGATTGATGAGCGCGGTCGAGCACACCATCATAGCCGCCCGGGCGCGGTGCGCGGAAGCAATGTCGAGGTAACGTGCGTCACCCGGGATGCAGGCGCGCACCCGGATCCCGAGCCGATCCAGCAGCGGCTTCACCAGCCAGAATTCGCCCGAGAGGTTGAATTCGCCAAGAATGTTGATGTCGTAAGGGCCGGTATCGTCGGGCTCGACCGTGCCGATGACATGCTCGAGCAACGCCTCGCCGGCAAGCTTGTTGCCGAGATTCTTGGAGCCGACGAAGCCCGGCGCATTGACCGGCACAACGGCCACGCCGAACTTTTCCGCCGCACGCTTGCAGACGGCCTCGATGTCGTCGCCGATCAGCGCCGTCACGCAGGTCGGATAAACGAAGATCGCCGGCGACCCATACGCTTCCTTGACTTCATGGATCGCTTTGAAGAGCTTCCGCTCGCCCTGCCCCATCACAACATTGAGTTCGGTGAGGTCGGTCGTGAAGCTTGTGCGCCACAGCGTTGGCCCGGACGAAGCCGCACCGCGGTTGTCCCAGGAATTGCCCTCGCAGGCGAGCGGCCCATGGACCAGGTGTGCGACGTCGGTGATCGGCTGCAGTACGATCTTGGCGCCATCGAAGGCACAGCCGCCGGCCGCCGCCCCGGGGGTCAGTGGCTTCGAACAGCCCTCCTTGCGCGCCTTGGCATCCTTGCCGCGGTTCTTTTCGCAGCCAGGCTCGTTGAAGACATCCTGGATTTTGGCTCTGAGCAAGGACATTGCGTCGGTCTCCAAAGTCCCTCGGGAAGACGACCGGCCGAAGCCGACCGTCACGCTTAGCGGGTGAGGTCATACGAATAGTCCGTCACGCCCGTCTCGCTTGTCTCGCGATCGAGCTTGTCGAAGATCTTGTCGAGGATCGTCGTCAGGACGCGCAGCCCGCCCTGGTAGCCCATAAGGGCAAAGCGATGGTGATGGTGGCGATCGAAGATCGGAAACGTCAGCCGGATTAGCGGCGTGCCCGTGTCGCGCTCCAGATACTTGCCATAGGAGTTGCCGATCAGCAGGTCCACCGGCTCGGTGAAGAGCAGCGAGCGCAATGCCCAGAGGTCCTTGCCCGCCCAGACTTGAGCACCCTTGCCGAAGGGCGATGATGCAAGCAGCTCCTTCAACTCCGCTGCCCACGCCGAGGTGCCGTTGGTGGCGAGGCAATGGCTCGGCTCGCCGCCCGTCTCCATGATGAAGCGGGCCATGGCGTAGACAAAGTCCGGATCGCCGTAGACGGCGTATTTCTTACCGTGCAGCCAGGATTGGCTGTCCGCCATGGCGTCAACAAGTCGGCCGCGCTCCAGGCGGATTGCCTCGGGGATTTGCTTGCCGGAAATCGCGGAGACCTCCATCAGCAAGTCGTCGGTCGCCTGGACTCCAAGCGGGTAATGAAACGAGGCAGTCGCCTGCCCTACCCCCTCGCAATACTCCAGTGTTTTTCGGGTGTTGTAATGCTGTAGCGAAAGTGTCGCCTCGGCGTTGAGTGCCTTCCTCACGTCTTCGATCTTCGTGCCGCCGTCATACATGCGGTATTCGCCGTCGGACGGCGTGTCGAACTGGTCAGAGGCATCTTGGATGAAAGTATAGGACACGCCTATCAGATCGAGCAGGCGCTTGAGTTCCCGGTTGTTGCCGACACAGAAGCCGTCGAAGCCCGGAATGATGTTGATGGTTCCGTCGGCTTCCGTTCGCTCCTCGCCCTTCCAGAAATGCTCCAAAATCCCCTTGAGGGTGACGTCGTAGCCATCGACGTGACTGCCGACGAACGCCGGCGTATGGGCGAAGGGGACGTCGAAGTCGCGCGGGACCGAGCCTTCGTCCTTGGCGTTCTCGATGAAGCTGTGCAGGTCGTCGCCAATGACTTCCGCCATACAAGTGGTCGAGACGGCGATCATCTTCGGGTTGTAGAGTTGGTACGTGTTGGCGAGCCCATCGACCATGTTCTTCAGACCACCGAACACTGCCGCGTCCTCGGTCATCGAGGAGGAAACTGCCGAAGCAGGCTCCTTGAAATGGCGCGACAGGTGCGAGCGGTAATAGGCCACGCAGCCCTGGCTGCCGTGGACGAAGGACATGGTTCGCTCGAAGCCTGCGGCCGCGAACACCGCGCCGAGCGGCTGGCAGGCCTTGGCAGGGTTCACGACAAGCGCTTCGCGAGCAAGGTTCTTTTCGCGGTATTCCCACGTCTTGGTGAATTCGCGCTGGTCGGTAACGACCTGGTCCGGGTGCGGACATTCGAAATTCAGCCTCTTCTCGGCGAGCATCTGCCTGTATTCCGGCTCGCGGAACAGGGGCGCGTGGTCGAGAACTTTTTCAGCCGACTGCGGCATGGGTGGTTACCTCTTTTCCACCTGGCCCACCATACGGCGGCACAGGGACGTCGAAACGTTTTCAGGTCTCCCGCGGACAAGCGGCCACAGGCGTTCACGGCCTCCCGGCTTCCGGGAGGCCAGGGTTTCATTCGGCTGCGATCGCCGCCGACGGCTCGGCTTTTTTCTTCCAGGGGGCGTCGTAGAGGTTCCAGACCGGGTTGTTGATGGCCAGATCCATATCGCGGGCGAAGATGGCGAAGCCGTCGTAGCCATGATACGGGCCGGAATAATCCCAGGAATGCATTTGACGGAACGGTATGCCCATCTTCTGGACCGGGTACTTTTCTTTGATGCCGGAGCCCACGAGATCAGGACGGATCCCTTCGATGAACTTCTCCAGCTCGTAACCAGTCACGTCGTCATAGATCAGGGTGCCCTTCTTCACGTAGTGGCCGGTGCGCTGATAGTCGTCGTTATGGCCAAATTCGTAGCCAGTGCCGACGATCACCATGCCCAGGTCCTCATATGCCGTGACGACGTGACGGGGGCGCAGCCCGCCGACATAGAGCATCACCGTCCTGCCTTCGAGGCGCGGCCGGTACTTGGCGATTATGGCATCGACCAAGGGCCGGTATTTGGCGATGACCGCCTCGGCCTTGGCCTCGATTTCCGGCCCGAAGTGCTTGGCTATATTGCGCAGAGAGGCTTCAGTCTGGGAGGGGCCGAAGAAATTGTACTCCATCCAGGCGATGCCATACTTTTCCTCCATATGCCGGCAGATGTAGTTCATCGACCTGTAGCAATGGATGAGATTGAGCTTCGCCTTTGGCGCTCGCTCTATTTCGGCCAGCGTAGCGTCGCCCGACCAGTTGCCGACCACGCGCAGGCCCATCTCCTCGAGCAGGATGCGCGAAGCCCAGGCGTCGCCGCCGATATTGTAGTCGCCGACCACATTGACATCGTACGGGCCGGCTTCGAACTCCACTTCCTTCTTCTCGAAAACCCAGTCTCGGATCGCGTCGTTGGCGATGTGGTGGCCGAGGGATTGCGAGACGCCGCGGAAGCCCTCGCAGCGCACCGGCACGATTGTCTTTTCGTGCTCCTTGGCCTTGTTGCGGGACACAGCTTCGGTGTCGTCGCCAATCAGGCCGATCGGGCATTCGGATTGCACAGTCATGCCCTTGTTCAGCGGAAACAGTTCCTCGATCTCGTCGATGATCCGTTCGAGCTTCTTGTCGCCGCCGAAAACAATGTCCTTCTCCTGGAAATCGGAGGTGAACTGCATCGTGACGAACGTGTCGATGCCTGTCGTGCCGACGTAGTAGTTGCGGCGTTGAGACCAGGAATATTGCCCGCAGCCGACCGGGCCGTGGGAGATATGGACCATATCCTTGACTGGACCCCACACCACGCCTTTCGAGCCGGCATAGGCGCAGCCGCGAATCGTCATCACGCCGGGGATGGACTTGATGTTCGATTTGACCTCGCATTCGGAAAGGACCTCGCTTTCCTCGCCAGCCTCGTCGCCGCTTTTTGCGACGCTGAGGTGCTTTTTGCGGCGCTTCGCCGACTTGTCAGGATATTGCGACAGCACCTCCTCGATAAGCTTCGCATGGAGGCCACCGTCATTCTCATATTCCAGGCTCATGGGACCCCTTTCAAGGTTCAGGGTGACGCCTCACCGACGAGGCGCCGTTCTTTGAAAGGCGCACCGGGTCAGGCGGCGCCTCATGTTACAGCAGTCGCTACTGCGCGGCCGCCTTGGCCGCTTCCTTGACCTGAAGCTCGGCAAGCATCTGCTCGTCGGTCTTCATGATGCCGAAGTCGAGCAGCATGTCCTCGAGCTCCTCCATGGTGATCGGGGTCGGGATGGTGCCCTGGCCCGAATTCCCGTGAATCTTCTCGGCCAGCGCCCTGTATTCCCCGGCCTGCTTCGAGTCCGGCGCATACTGGATCACAGACATCTTCCTGAGCTCGGCGTGCTGGACGATGTTGTCGCGCGGCACGAAGTGGATAAGCTTGGAATTGAGCCTGGAAGCCAGCGCTTCGGCGAGGTCGAGCTCGCGGTCGGTTTGGCGCTCGTTACAGATCAGGCCACCTAGCCGCACGCCGCCCGAATGGGCGTATTTCAGGATGCCCTTGGCGATGTTATTGGCGGCATAGAGCGCCATCATCTCGCCGGACATGACGATATAGATTTCCTGGGCCTTGTTCTCGCGGATCGGCATCGCGAAACCGCCACACACCACATCCCCGAGCACGTCGTAGGAGACATAGTCGACGTCGTCGTAGGCGCCGTTCTCTTCGAGGAAGTTGATCGAGGTGATCACGCCGCGGCCGGCGCAGCCGACACCCGGCTCGGGTCCGCCCGACTCCACGCATTTGATGCCTTTGTAGCCGACCTTGAGCACGTCCGCGAGTTCCAGGTCTTCCACCGAACCTTCCTCTGCTGCGAGATGCAGGACCGTATCCTGCGCCTTCGCGTTCAGGATCAGGCGGGTGGAGTCGGCTTTGGGGTCGCAGCCGACGATGAGGATTCTCTGCCCGAGGTCGACAAGGGCGGCGAGCGTATTTTGGGACGTGGTGGACTTGCCGATGCCGCCCTTGCCGTAAAAGGCGATCTGACGCAAACCTGACATGTAGCTTTCCTTCCTTCGTTCCATTCATCGCGGCTGCCGCGACATGAATGCCGGTCGGGCAGCTGTAGCCGCCTCGCACCTAAGGATCTCAAGACTCGTGCCAACTTGGCTGATCCAACCGAAGAATAATTTCATGGTTGCTTTTCAGGGGTTTAGCTTGAGTTCCAAGAAAGGATCGTCGGAACAGCCCGTGTAGCGGACGCGACATTGGCGACACAAAGCGTCGGATCGCGATCCTCAGTCACCGCATTCGGTTGAACCGCATCGTTGAATTGAGGTGGACGAACAGCATCTCGACGCTCTGCGGGATGCTGCGAACTCTTCTGTGCCCGCGAGGTGACGTGCTCGCTCAACGCGTGTCCAAGTGGACACTCCGCCGACTTTGCGCGCGATCCTGGCATACCACCGATCCACGGCCACTCATCCGGGGCACGGGCGAATAGTTCCGCTATATCAACCCGAGGGACTCGGTTTACTTCTCGGCGCAGGAGTTCAGTATCGGCGTCATCGCCTTCACATGTCCGTCGATCCGCTCGAGCACTTTCGCTGCGACAACGTCGCGCTCAGGCAGATGCCACCAGTACTCGTTGACGAGTTTGACCGTCTCGACCACTGCCTTCAGGACTGCTGGCTCCGGAAGCCGTGCACGGTTCGCAAATGCTTTCCATCGCGGTGCTGCTAGCGCCTTGAACGAGCGCTCTCCTCCAAGCGACAGCGCCATGGCGTCGGCGGGAATATATGGCACGGTGGACAGGAGGTCGTAGATTGGTGAAAGCGCCGGCTTGTCGCCGTTACCGGGATAGATCAAAGACCAGTTCTTTAGGTGCATGTCGCCATTGCCGGTGATGACGGTCAGTGCCAGGCGGCGGACGAACTCGAGAGCCGCCGTAGGCGAGACGGCCACGCCAAGAGCCAAGGCTATGTCGTGATAAGCAGCCCCCTCATATTTGCGCGAGGGGTAGACACCGAAGACCTGAGCGAAATCCTCGATGTGTATCCTCTCGCCACCGGCGCCGCGATCGAAGCGTTTGACGAGAAGGACCTTGCCGTCAGACAGCGTGTTGAATTCTTCGGGAACGCCCTCAAAATCGGACTTCTCGACCAGTTCGCATTCAGGAACGTCCATGCCGATTGCTGCTGCCAGCGCCAGGTTGGCGAATTCGTTCTCGGAAACGCCCGGAAAGGCCGTCGAAGGGAACTTGGCAATGTACCGGCCCTGCTCGTCGTCCATTGGCAAGGTAAGGCCGCCGCCTTTTCCAATGTTCTTCATGACCGACAGCTTCATCTGCACGCCGGCAAGCGAGAACCGTGCCTTGGGCTGATCCTTTGAAGCATCCTGCGAAACCGCTATCGCACCGTCACTGGGCAACGCCCGTACGGCTCCCGGCAGATCGGCGCCCAGCGCCGCTAAAAGATCGAAGTCATTGCCTGGCCGCACATTGCCTTCGTGGTGCCTTTCCATCGCCTCCCGCAATTTCTCCTCCGGCAGGAGGTTCGCGAAGAAAACGGGCAAGGCGCTTGCCACAGGCTTCGGATCTTTCCGCAATCCTCCCGTCGCTGCCCGGAACGACAGGCTGAGAACCGGAAAGCCGCCCGTCGCGCGGTAGGCCTCATCGAAGTTGAATGCATTGAAATCGCCCGGCGTCCTGACGATTGTGCCGATCTTCACTGCGTTCAAGAGCACGTCCAGCGACGGGATCGTCTTAGGTGCGCGAAAGACTGGAGGCATGATCGTCATCGTCAGGTTGAGGGACAAAGGCGGGCAGGTCGTCATCGTGGTGCGGACGCAACAGAGCCTGGACAGCCGGCACCATGACTTGCGGAACCAGCATCATTTCCAGACCGAGCGCGCGAGCGATATTCATGAGCGTTGTTGCACGCGCGGCTGCGGCTCCCTTTTCGATGTCGCGATACCGGGGACGGGATATACCCGCCAAATCAGCGACCTGCTCTTGCGTCATCGCAGCGGCCAGCCTCGCCTGTCTGAACAGTCCACCGATTTCGGACAGAATTTCCGATTGAGGGTCCATATGATACGTAAACGATCCATTCCAATGCTAGATGATATGACAGAGTATCTTATCCAGCGATCGAGTCAACACGTTATGATTTGTTCACGTATCATACATTATCCCTATGAAACGTAAAGAGATCACTCATCCTGCCTTTTGGCGCCGCCCGACGGCGGACGCCGCTCCGAAATCATCAGCATGTAAATCAAGGCAGTCCGGCAGACGAAGTCGCTCGTCTCTTCGCCTTCATACGACCGACCGCGCATGACTCGAGGTCAATGTGGATCGCTACTCGTTCATTGCAATGGATTCGCACCATCTCCTCCTGCCGGTCTCCCGCCGCACCTGGTGTTCCGACCCTTTCAGGGGCTCAGCGCGGTTCGCGTGACCGATCATCCTGGATCAAGCATCGACATAGCCGTCGAATACCCTTTGCTCTCGGCGGTCCGTTCGAGCATGGCGGGGCGCCTCCCTGATCACGAAGCAGCACCCGAACAAGCCCGCGACCAGCGCGAATCCCCCGCTTCCGAGACTTTCTCACTCAGTAAACTAGGCGCCCGCCGCCACGTGCGCGCGACGCCTGCATCAACCGGCGGGCAGATGCGCCGAGGGCAACAAGCGCGCCTGACGCAACGCGGCAAGATCAGCCGAGCCGGTGCAGAAGCAGGCGACGGCCAACTGGCGGATGACGATCTCGAAATGCGCGACAACCGCCTCGGTGGATACCGTAGCCGCGCGCAGCACGCCGGCCGCCTGCCCGGCGAGGTCCGCGCCCAGGCGGATGGCCTTGGCCACGTCGACACCGTCGCGGATCCCGCCCGACGCGATCAGCTTCACCGCTGGCAGCGCCTGACGTACCGCCTGCACACTGGCCGGGGTCGCAATCCCCCAATCGGCGAACGCCATCGCCACTGCGCGGTCGGCGGCATCGGGGGCGCGCTCGCCCTCTACCGCGGCCCAGCTGGTGCCGCCGGCGCCGGCGACATCGATCACCGCCACGCCCGCCTCGACGAGCGCACAGGCCACCGAGGCGGACAGGCCCGACCCGACTTCCTTGGCCACGATCGGCACGCCCACGCTGCGTGCGGCGCGAGCGATCTGCGCCAGGACGCCGCGCCAGTCGCGGTCGCCTTCCGGCTGTACCGCTTCCTGCAGCGGATTGAGATGGACGATGAGTCCATCGGCCTCCAGTGCATCCACCGCCCGGCGCGCGAGGTCCAGGCCGTCGGCCTCGCGCAGTTGCGCGGCGCCGATATTGGCCAGCAATGGAACGTCTGGGGCCTGGCGGCGCAGCGCGCGCGTCAGCCCATGGGAGTTGCGGGATTGCAGGCTCACGCGCTGCGAACCGACGCACATGGCGATCCCCAAGGCTTGCGCTGCCTCGCTCAGATGCCGGTTGATGGACTCCGCGCGTGGCATGCCGCCGGTCATGGAGCTGATCAGCAGCGGCGCGCGCATGGTCTTGCCAAGCAGCGAGGCGCTGAGGTCGATTTGCGTCAGGTCCAACTCGGGCAATGCGCAGTGTTCGAAACGAATGCACTCCCAGCCGGCGGCCTTGGCCCACGCCGTTCGCCGATCCAGCACGATGTCCAGGTGGTCGTCCTTGCGCCGGCTCAGGTTGGTGTCGCTGATGCTCGCTCCATCCGCGGCATCGGGCGACGGCGTTGTGTCGGATCGGACCGGCGGCAGCGCGCGCACGCCGCCGTCTCCCGCGCGTTCAGGCCGGCGCACGCTCGCCTCCCCCCGCAGCGTCGCTGCGGTAGCGGCTGGTTGAGGTCCGGTAGTACTGCGCGCGGATGGCCGCCATGGCTTCGATCAACGGTCCCCACGGCGGTGGAAAGGGTTCTTGCGCCATCACCCGGTGCAGCATGCGCGTATGGCCGGCCAGCTCGTCGTTGAGGAACTCCACCACAGGCATAGCCGGATAGCGCTGCAGCAGCAGGATCGCCGCGTTGTCCCCCTCGCCGGCCGACTTATCCTTTTCGCGTCCATGCAGATCGTTCTGCAAGCGTCCTATCGCGGAGATGAGCCGCAGGACCCGGCGAAACGCCGGATGCGCGCGCAAGGTCGCCATGTCCAGCCCCCACAGCAAGGACAGGCAACAGAACACGTTCGTGTAGGCGATCGAATCCACGCCGTTCTGCAAGTACTCGGCGTAGGACCAGCGCTCTGCCCCTGCCGCCTGCGCATGTCCGGCACGCAGCGCCGCGCAGTAGCACCGGGTATGGTAGAGAAGCTGAGCATAGTCGCGGCGATCGTAGGCGAGCGCGGCGAGCGAAGCGCGCAGCACAGCACAGCCCTCGAATCCGGGGAGCGCGCACGGCACGCCTTGCCCGAGCGCCTGCTCCACCGCGGCGAGCTGCTCCGGCGCGATCAGGCCAAGGTCGTTGCAATCGTCGAGCCAGAAGAGCAGCGCCAGTTCGCGATAGAACGCCACGATCAGCGTTTCGTCCAGCGGATCGCGGCCGGTGCGGGCGCTGGTGTCGCGCAGGCTCGGCTGGATGCGCTGCAGGATGTACTGGCCGCCCCTGACCGCTTCTATGGCATGCTCGTCGGCGAACCCGGTCAGGGAACGCCCCCACTCCAGCACCTGCTGCAGCGCGCGATCGGTCTGGATCATGGCCCCGCTCCTGCTCCCTCGGCCGAGACGTGCCGTCCCCAACGAAGCGCCAGCCACAACCCGGCGAGTTCGGCCACGCGCACCACCCGAGTGGGGCAATACAGTTCCTTGCCGATCCACAGCGGTGTCTGGGGCAGTGCGTGCGCTGCGTGGCGGGCGAGCATCCACTTCAGCGCACGCGCCACCGCCTGCGCGATGCGCCGGCGCCCTGCCGGCGCTTCGCTCCCGTCCATCACGTGCAACGCGAACAGCGCATAGGCGGTTTCCTCGAATGTGGACGCGCGACCGGCGCCCCAGCCGCCGTCGTCGCGCTGCGTCCGCAGCAGCCCGGCCAGCGCGCGCTCGTCGCGCCAGTGGGGGTTGCCTTGCGCGAGCGCAGCGACCGCATGCGCGGTTGGATACAGCCACGAAACGTGCCATTTTTCGTTGTCCCATACACCGTGGGCGTTGCGATTGGCCTGGACGTAGGCGCTGGTGCCGGCCGCGGGTTTTCCCAAGATTCGCAACGCATGCAGGGCATGGATGTTGGTCGACACCGAGGCATTGCGCTCGCCCGGGAAGGTGACGAACAGCTCGCCGGTTTCGAACTGGCGCAACGCGTCGGCCGCCGGGTCGCGGCCTGCAAGGCGAAGGACGCACAACGCAACGGCGGTGTCGTCCGCATCGGCCGCGAAGTGCAAGGCAGGGCCCAGACCGCGGACTCCGAGGCGGGCGTCGAGTTGCGCGATGATCACTTGCACCGCCTCGGCGAGCGCGGGATGCGCGAACAGACCGGCCAGATGCAGGGTGTACAGCGACCAGCATGGCTCGAACACATTGATCGGCCAGACGTTGGGAACGACACCTTCAATGCCGGTGCGCGTTGCCCGCGATGCAGCCTGCAGATACCCGTCGGTGCGCCCGACGTGCGGCGTTCTTCCCTGTGTCACGGCGTGCGCACGCCACGCGGCGGTGGCCGCTGGACTGATGCCAATGCTGCCGTCGTCGTCCGGGCATGCGGTGGCCGGCGACGTCCCCCAGGCTTCCCAGGAGTGCAGCAATGGATGGCCGCTCGGCAACGTCGCAACTGCCCCCAGCTTGGCCAGGCGTGCTTGCCGCAACGGCAACAGCGCCGGGTGGCGCGGAAACGCCACGCCACCCAGCAAGGATGCGGCCTCGTCGCACAACTGCGGCAGGATCAGCTCCGCGCCGATGGGCGCGTCTCCCGGCACCGCATGCGCGTAGGGATCGGGCTGGCGCTCGAGGAACCGGGTTGCAGTGTGGACTGCGTCGGCAGCGCCAGGAAGAGGATCGGCACGCTGCAATGCCAGCAACGCCGCCCAGGTAGGCCCATGGCGAAACAGCGGGAAGTCCGCACTTCCCCATCCGCCATCGGCCTGTTGCTGCGCGATGAGCCACGCGTATGCGTCCTGCCGACCGGTGACGTTGCCGTGGAACTGCAGAGCTCGCGCCGTGTCGTAGACGGATGGACCGACACTGCCGCCGTCGCTCATATCGCTCAGCAGGTGGCGCATTTCGGAAAGGATCTGTTCGGACAAGTTCACGCGGGATGTTCCTTCTGCAGAAGGCTAACGAGAACAGAAACGGGCAGACGCCGCGCACGTCGCCGCCGACACGGACACAGTGCAGCATGCAGCGCCCGCCGGCCGATCGCAGCAGCACAGGGGCGAGTCCTTACGGATGCGCACGCTCATGCGTATGGCGCGGACAGATAGAGGTTGGCCCGCTGCAGCATCTGCGCCAACCCTTCCGCACGCGGCCCCAGAGGGGCGATGGCCTCCCCGGCGTCGTGCAACAAGTACAGGGCGAACTGGCGCGCAGCCTGCAGCCCCATGATCGACGCGCAGGTCGGCTTCTGCGCCGCCGCGTCCTTGCCGGGGGTCTTGCCAAGAGTCGCGGTATCCGCCGTCGCGTCGAGAATGTCGTCGGCCACCTGCAAAGCCAGGCCAAAACAGGCGGTGTAGCGATCGAGCGCAGCATACAGCGCAGCGTGCGCGGCATCCTCCGCGATGGAGTATAGCGCGCCCATGCGAACCGACGCGCGCACTAGCGCTCCGGTTTTCATCCCATGCATCGCCAGGATCCTGTCCAGCCCGGCATGCTTTCCGACCAACGACAGATCGATGGCCTGCCCGCCTGCGGCACCCTCGGCGGACACCGCCTGCGCCAGTTCGCGCACGAGCGCGATACGGTTGTCGCCCGGCGCATCCAGGCTCGCCAGGGTGAGGAAGGCGTGGGCCTGCAGCGCATCGCCGACCAGGATCGCAGTGGCTTCGCCGAACTTTACGTGCACGGTCGGAAGGCCGCGGCGAAGCACGTCGTCGTCCATCGCGGGCAGGTCGTCGTGGACCAGGGTACAGGCGTGCATCATCTCGATGGCGGCGCAGACGTCGTCGAGCATGTGCGCCGGCGTGCCCGCCAGTGCGCCGGCAGCCAGACAGAGCAAGGCGCGGGTGCGCTTCCCGCCATGCAAGGTGGCGTAGCGCATGGCCGCCATCAGCTCTGTCTTACCGTCGTCTTCGGCGCAGAGCAGACGCCCCAGAGCCTGTTCGACCCGCTTTGCGCCGTCCTGCATCCAGATCTCCGGGAGCAGCCCGCCAGAGGCGCCGCGCGCCTGCGCGCCCAATCCGCCGAATGCGGAAACGCCAATTCGGTCGCGTGGAGTGGAACCGGTCTGCATGTTGTTCATGTCCTTGTAGCTGAGACGGCCACGGCGAGCGCAAGTCGTCACGGTGTTGCCGGCGTCACACGAGTGCGTGCGCTGAGTGCAGCAATGCCGCGCCCCGCCGGCGCCGCTGCCTTGCCACACAGGGCATGCCGTGCCAGCTCATGAAAAGCCTATTCGAATTTTCATTGACGGATGGGCGGTCGGGTAATAGCGCCGGCCTTTTTCGACGTCGCTCAGCAACTGCGGCCGCACCCCGGCCTTGTGCATGGTCAGCGCCAAGGCGATGCAGAACTGCACCATTTCCAGCCATACCAGGTGGTAGCCGATGCACACGTGTGGGCCGGTACCGAACTGCAGCATGTCAACCGGCCGGATCGGCTCTGTGCGTAGCAGCCACCGCGCCAGGCGGAACTGATCAGGCGCCTCGTGCAGCAGCGCCGAGGTCGAGAAATGCAGCAGCGGGATGCATAGATGGGTGCCCGCGGGAATGCGCCGTTCGCCGAGTTGCAATTCCTGCAGCGCGCGACGCGGCAGGAGCGTGGTCGCCGGATGCAGGCGCAGTGTCTCGCGGAACAGCGCCTCGGCGACCGGACACTGCGCCAGATCCGCGTGCCGGGTCGGCACCGCGCCCACGCGTTGCGCCTCCTCGACCAGGGCGTCCCACAGCACAGGCTGCCGCGCCAGCTCGATCACAATCCAGGCCATCGTCGAGGCAGTGGTGTCGTGACCGGCAAGCAGCAGCAAGCGAATATTCGCGATCAGGACGTCATCGGGGAGCGGACCGTCGCTGCGGTCGAAGGCGCTCACCATGTCGTTGATCAGCCCGGTGCGCGCGGCATGCGCGCGCGCATCGCGGACGAACCGGCGCAACTGCGCGTCGATCCAGTCGCGGGCGGCACGGCCGCGCCGCAAGGGCAGTCCGGGCAGGTCGACCGGGGGGGCTACGATCAATTGCAGCAATTGCCGGTACTTGCGATGCCATCCCGGCAGATCCTGCGCGGGGATTCCCATGAGGCTGAAGATGAGCTTCAGCATCAGGTCCCCGGTTTCGCGCAGGATGGTTACCTCGCCGCGGGCGCGCCACGCCTGCACCCGCGCCTGGATGACGGGCGCGAACAGGTCGCCGATCCCGGCCTGGGTCAGTCCCTTGGGCAAGAACGCTGCCTTGATGGCATCGCGCGCCTGCCGGTGCGCGCCGCCGTCCAGGGCAACCAACGTTCCGCCAAGCAATTCGGGCGCGATCTCTTCGATCAGCGCCGAGGACACGTCCTTGTGCTTGAGCAGTGAGAAAGCGTCCGGATCCACACAGGTCATCAGATGTCCGGCAGGGCCGAAATCCAGCCAGAAGTGGCTGCCCAGCGTCCGTTCTGCTCGCTGCAGCAGGCGCGGCAGGTCGCAGACAATGGCGGGAAGATGCCCGACCAGGGGGAAAGCGCCAGGCATGACCGGGATGTCGCACCGCAGCCGGTGCCGACGGTTCAGCGGGTTGAGCAGCATGTCCATCAGCAGCGCGCCGCCGCCGCCGATTCGGTGTCGCCGACAGGGCGCGCGGCGCAGCTGTTGCCGCCGTCGGCGTATGTCGGCACATGCGCCAGCATGCCGCCATCGATGCACACGACTTGGCCGGTGATGAACGCAGCATCGTCGGAGAGCAGGAACGCCACGAGCGCGGCCACGTCCTCGGGGCGGCCGACGCGCTGCAGGAGCTGATGCCGGCGCAGATGCAGTTGCATGCATTCGTCCAAATTGGCGAGGAGACGCTCGGTCATGATAAGACCCGGCGCAACCGCGTTGCAGCGGATCTGCGCATGACCGTACTGGGTGGCGAGCGAAGCCGAGAGCATGTTCATCGCCGCCTTCGACGCGGCGTAGGACGTTTGCGCCGTGTCACCGCTGAGCCCCTGGCACGACGACATGTTGACGATCGCGCCACCGCCGCGGGCGATCATCCGTGGGATGGCCTGCCGGCAGCAGAGCAGCGTGCCGCGCAGATTGGTCGCCATGGTCTGGTCCCAGACTGCCAGGTCCAGGTCGAGGATCGCGCGGTCGCGCGGGGTCAGATGCATGGCGCTCGCATTGTTCAGCAGCAGGTCGACCCCCCCGAAGTGCCGCTCCGCCGTCTCGAACAGCGCTGCCACCGCCTGCTCATCGGCGATATCCAGGGCTATGGCCAGCGCGTGGCCTGCTTCGGCCGCGATCTGCGCGGTGCAGGCGATGGCCGCCGAGCCATCAATGTCGGCCACCACCACTCTGCCGCCCCCGCGCGCGATAGCGAGAGCGCATGCCTTGCCGATGCCGGCGCCAGCGCCGGTCACCACGGCCACCTTGCCTTCAAACCGTCCCATCGTGTCTCCTGAATTGCATTGGCCTTTCGCAGCATGCCGCTGGGCCTGCGCCGGAGAAGGCGCAGGGTCGGCGCTGGCGCGCTCGTCATGGCCAGCGTCACTTTCGATGACACGAATGGCGGCGACCGGGCACTGGTTGGCCGCAAGCCGCACGGCGGCGTGCAGCGCCTGCGGGACCGTCGCCACGCACACTTCGGCCACGCCGTCCGGTTCGCGCTGGCGAAAGGTGCCAGGCAGCGTCAGCACGCACTGCCCGGTCGTTCCGCACAGATCCTGATCGACTACGACGCGCATCTCAGCCCTCCTGCCCATGCAGCCGTACCGGCAGCGCGCGGAATGTCCTAAGGAACGCGGAGGGCTCCCGGGTCGGCTGCTCGGCCAATGCCAGCGTGGGGAAGCGCGCCTGGATCCGCGGCAGGCTTTCGGCCAATTGCACCCGGGCCAGTTGCGCACCAAGGCAGAAGTGGATGCCGTGGCCGAAGGTCAGCATGATCTTCCCGTCGATCGACATGCCAGGACTGGTGCCGCAGAACCGCACGGGATCGAAGCGATCGGGATCGGCGAAGGCGTCCGGGTCGCGATTGCCGGCCGCGATCAGCACGCGCACGTCCGCGTTCTTCGGGATCACCACGCCGCCCATTTCGATGTCGCGCTGGGCGATACGCGGAATGGAGCTGAACATGGCGGGCGCGTCGTAGCGCAGGGCTTCTTCGACGAATGCCTTCACCCCCACGGCATCTCCCTGCAGCCAGTGCCGCTGTTCGGGATACGCCAGCATCGCCAGGACAGCATGGCCGATGGCCGCAGCAGTGGTGGCGAAGCCGCCCAGCAGCATACCCCACAGCATGCTGATCAACTCCGCATCCGACAGCATGTCGGCATCGTCGTCGTGTGCCCCGACCAGCATTGACACGATGTCGTGGCGGGAATCGATACGCTTGCGCTGTATGAGGTCGCCGAAGTAGGCCTGCACCCTGGCGCTGGCCGCGTCCGCCGCGGCGAGCTGGGGATCGCTGGCGTGCGGGCTCAGGCCTTCCAGGATGGCGCTGATGCCGCCGACGAGCCCCAACATGTCTTCCCGGTGCATGCCGAACAGTTCGCCGAAAACCAGCATGGGCAAGGCCAGCGCGAATTCCCGATGCAGGTCCACCGCCTCCCCGCGCTCCAGCGCGGGCGCCATGCCGTCCAGGCGCGCTGCGACGATGCGAGCGATGGTCGGCCTCAGCTTGTCGATCTGGCCGATGGTGAAATCGCGCGAGATCAGCCGGCGCAGGCGCGTATGCGTTGGAGGTTCCTTCATCGCCAAAGTGGACGCCAGCAGACTTAGCGACAGGCTGGTCGCCGCACGCGGGAAATAGCGCGCCAGTTCGCCTGGTGCCGGCCCCCGAAAAGCATCGCCAGTGGCTTTAAGCGCCCAGTAGATGTCGGCGTGGCGGCTCAACAGAAAGAGGCCCGACGCCGCGCGATGTACCGGATCGTGCTCGCGCAACCACCGCATGAATGGGTACGGGTCCTGAATGCACGCTGGCGACGCCAGTTCGGCGAAGGCGTCCTGGCATGCTGCCGTGGTTTCTTGCACGTCCATCTTGGTCACCTGTTGGCTGGCTGATCTGATCGGCGCGCGGAAGGCGCGCCGGCAACTCGAGAACATCGGGATTCCTGGTGGCGTCCGCGCATCACCAGAGCACCGGGAACTCCTCGAACCCGCCAGTGATGATCTCCCTGCGCAACTTCAGTTCTTCGGGCGCCACGGCCAGGCGCAGCGCGGGAAAGCGCTGGAAGATCGAACCGAACACCGCCTTGAGTTCCAGCCTGGCCAGCGCCAAGCCCACGCAGTTGTGGGACCCGTAGGAGAACGCCAGGTGCGGGTTTTCGTCACGTCCGATATCGAAGATTTCCGGGTCGTCGAAATGGCGCGGATCGAACGACGTCGCCGGCAGGCCGACCAGCACCTTGCTCTCCGCGCGAACATGCACGCCCGCGATGGTCACGTCGGTCCTCGGATAGCGCATGATGCCGTCCCAGCCGGCGCCCGGCGGGTACATGCGCAGGATTTCCTCCACCGCCTTGTCCACCAGGGATGGATCGCCGACCAGGCGTTCGCGCTGTTGCGGATGGCGGAACATGGCCAGCAGGCCGAATTCGATCTGCGCCACGGTGCTCTCGTGCCCCGCCACCAGCATGCCCGCCGCCAGGCCGATCGCCTCTTCCTCGGTCGCCTTGCCCTGGTCGACCGCCGCGAGCAGATCCGTCAGCACGTTGTCGCCCGGATCCTGGCGCTTGTCCCGCATCTTGCCGCGAATGTAGGCGCGGAGTTCTTCCCAGGCCAAGCGCGACGCGCTTCGCGGGCCGCTTTCATGCTGGTGCGTCATCACCTCGTCGGACAGCCCGGCGAAAAAGGCGTGATCCTCGTAGAGCACGCCCATCAGCGCGCCAATGACCATGGCGGGAAGCGGAAAGGAGAGGTGGCGCCGCAGATCTGCGGGCTGGGGCTGGGCCGCCAGTGTCTCGAACAGCTGCCCCGCGATCGCCTCGACCTGCTGCGCGAGCAGCTTCACCCTGCCGTTGCTGAAGGCTGGCGCCACGATCTTGCGTAACCGCGTATGTTCGCTCCCCTCGTGCGAGACCAGCCATCCTGGCGAACCGAGAATCACCGAATCCGGGGTGAATGCCGCCGGCGGCATTCCCGCGGGCCGGAACGCCGCGTCGGACAACACCGCCTTGGCCTCGTCATAGCCTGTCACCCACCAGCCTTCGTGCCCGGACGGGAAGCGCACGCGGTGGATTGGACCGTTGGCGCGTAGCGCCAACATCTCGGGCGAGGGCTCAATGTGATCGACGCGCCACGTCGGCAGCGTCGGCAAAGGTTGTTCGGACATGGGTGGCAACTTCACTCTATAGCGATGGAAGGGCGGAAGGTGACCGGCGGGCGCTGCGGTAGAGAAGACCTAAGACGGCATGTAGACGACGTCGTCGGAAGGCAGACCGATTATCAGGATCGGCTAACGCTTAACTGTCTAGGCAAACGCGCGGCGAGATGCAGAACGTTATCCTGTACCTTCGAGGTCAGGATAAAGTCGGTGTGGTGGGCCTTTGAGCCGCCGCCGGCCAAGATTTCCTGCGCAAGGGTCGACAAGGGCGGCGAGCTGTTGGGTAAGGCGGTTTCGCCGAGGGCCCCTGTCCATAGATGCTATCCGACGCGGATTTGACATTTTGCTTTTCTTTCTTCGTTCCATTCGTGTCATCCACGAAATGAAAGTCGGTCGGCGGCTCCCGGCCGACAACGAAGGTGCTTCAAATCTCGTGCCAATTTGGCCGCAGCAGAAAAAAATTGTGGCAGCTTCTCAGCGGCTTAGCCTGAGGCCAGAGAAGAGCTAGGCGAAATAAGCCGGTGTCGCGGGCCAACAAAGGCGACGGAACAGTGTCGGACAGAACGCCTCGGGCGACCTTTAGGTCGGGCCTGCGACATTCTGGTCCAGTTTCGAACATAAGAGGGCGGTAAACAGACACGATTGGGGAATTCGATCCTCACGGCGCCAGGGCGCTTGCCCAAGACCGCGCGCTCATGTTGCTGCGACAGGCGCGTGTTCGCGATAGCCGTGCTGCGCACCCATGAACGCTAGCGGCACACGCTACGACTGGAGTGCCCGCAGCCTCAGGTAGTGCATCGGCTCGGCTTCCGGTTCTTCTTTGCCCAGCCGGGGCTGAAGCGCCGAATATCCGCACCATACAGCATCGTTGTTGCCTGTGTGACGAGGCGGCATAGCGCGCGCCCGATCTTCTAAGACACGGCCTCCGAGAAGAAGGTGCGGTCCAACAGCACCTCTATTTGAAATGGCACGCCGCTTGCTGCTCCTGGTTAGAGCACCATCAAATCACGATGAAAGCGACTTGCACCATGCCCGACGCGCGAAGCTCTAGACAGTGGCCTGAGGAGACGGTGCCCGTTCCCGCTGAACATCGGGACATCGTCTCCTCCGGAAGGCCGTTCTCGGTGGCCGCTTTGCGCATGGCTGGTCCGATGCCGGCATGCCAACACGGGCCGCTCGCGCAAATGCCGTTTACCGGTTCTGTTCAGCATAGGAGTGCCCAAGGGCCCCCTCAAAGGGTCACCCAAGCCAAGGCCGGCGGGTCACTGCCACATATCGACAACACGCTGAACCAGTCCAGTGACCCGAGTCTGCGTGAAGTGACATTTCAGGCCCCCACATGCTTGCGATATTGGCTACTTCCGGCCGCTATCCCTTTTCCCCGGGCACGATCGCGGGTGACCGATCCCGCTTCCGGCGCCATAGCCGTGGAAAGCAAGCGGCTCGACGGTGTCCAGCTCGCTCAGATCGATTGCGTTCGGGTGGCCAAGACCAGCCGCCAAGACGTTCCCATACGTCGCGAGGGAAAAAGGAGGTTGCGAGCCGCGAGGTCCTCATCCCGTGCCGGGCATACGAGCCTCTGCTCGGTATTGCGCCAGCCTCTGCCAGAATTCAGCGCCAGTTTTCTTCTTTAGGAGCAACTTGATGACAGTTCAAAAGAAAGTTCCCTTCGTCACCTTTCTCACGCGCGTTCACGATAAGTCAGTCCAGGGGCCAAATCCATATCGCTGGGAAGAAAAGACATCTGACGACTACTTTGCCGGCAAGCGGGTCATCCTGTTCTCGCTGCCTGGCGCCTTCACACCAACCTGCTCGACCTACCAATTGCCCCAGTTCGAAGAGCTCTATGATGAGTTTGAGAAGGAGGGAATTGACGCGATTTACTGCCTCTCAGTCAACGACGCCTTCGTCATGAATGCGTGGGGGAAGTCCTTGGGCCTGAAGCAGGTCGAGCTCATTCCCGATGGCTCAGGCGAGTTCACACGCAAAATGGGCATGCTGGTCGCCAAGGACAATCTCGGCTTCGGGATGCGCTCCTGGCGCTACGCCGCCCTGATCAACAATGGCGTGGTGGAGCACTGGTTCGAGGAGGAAGGTTTCTCCGACAACTGCGAGGCCGACCCGTATGGCGTCTCATCCCCGCAAAACGTTCTCGAAACGCTGAAAGCCGCCGCTTGACCTAGAAAACGTCTCACTGGTGCCATTGCCGGTCCCAAGAGGCTCCTCGACAGGATTATCGCGCTCACCATGCAATCCTCAGCAAGCCTGCTTCAACGTCAGAAGCAATCCATGGTGGCATCGCCTCAACTCATTGAGTCGATTCGCTTGCTGCAACTGGCGCATACTGAACTGCATCAGTTCGTGGAGCGGGAAATTGAGAAGAACCCGCTCTTGGAATCTGCATCAAGCGATGGCGGGCCTTTTGACGACGTTTCGATTTCGGGAGCGGATCAGCCTGTCGGCCCTGGCGCAAACGCCGTTGAAGGACCGACCGGGGCAAGTTCGCCTGAACGGCTCGGGCAATGGAAATCACTTCGCAACACGACCAACAACCCGCCCGGCAATGGCCCTTCCCTCGACGAGTTTGCCACCCTCGCCGAAACATTGCACGACCATGTCGCTCGTCAGATCGCCCTCACTGCGTTCACACCACAGGAGCGGCTGATCGCTGGCCAGCTTGCCGCCGATCTGGAAGACACTGGCTATCTTCGGGCAAACCTTTTGGAGCTGGCCGAGAGCCTGAATGTCCATGAGGCTGTTGTGGAACGGGTTCTCGGAACCTTGCAGCAATTTGATCCATCGGGAGTTTTTGCGCGAAGTCTCAGAGAATGCCTCGAGATTCAGTTGCGCCAGCGAAATCGGCTCGACCCGGCAATGGCAGCTTTGGTTGCCCATCTTGAAATGCTTGCGCGACGCGATTTTGAGGCGCTGAAGCAGCATTGCGGCGTCGATGAAGAAGACCTTCTCGACATGATGCATGAAATTCGGGCGCTCGATCCCAAGCCTGGGAACAGATTCGAATCCGGTGCGTCTGAATCAATCATACCCGACGTCTGGGTCACGCCCTCGCCGCAAGGCGGGTGGCAGATCGAACTTGATCCCGCCACGCTGCCAAAGCTGCTGATCAACCAAACCTACTATGCCGAAGTCACGCGTCAAACTGCCCAAAATTCGAAAGATCAAGCATTTCTCGACGAATGCTTGCAAAACGCGAACTGGCTAATCCGCAGCCTCGATCAGCGCGCCAAGACGATTGTTAAGGTTGCGGCTGAAATCGTGCGTCAGCAGGATGCCTTTTTGGAACATGGCGTCACCCACCTGCGGCCTCTCAATCTTAGAACCGTCGCTGACGCGATCGGCGTGCACGAGTCGACAGTAAGCCGGGTGACCTCGAACAAGTACATGCTTACCCCGCGCGGAGTCTTTGAACTGAAGTATTTTTTCACCGTCGCGATCGCGTCCTGCCAAGGCGGCGATGCGCACTCCGCCGAAGCTGTCCGGCATCGGATCAAAGCGATCATTGCCGCAGAATCTCCCGGCGACGTGCTTTCCGATGAGGACATCGCTGTCCGGCTGAAGGAAACCGGCATCGATGTTGCGCGCCGCACCGTCACAAAATATCGCGAAGCAATGAACATCCCCTCCTCCGTGCAACGCCGCCGGGAAATGCGCTTGTGTTTTTAGATTTGGGTCAAGGCAGCCAACATCACGTTGCATTGCATCAAAGTGGAGACTTCGTTCATGACCCAATCCGCAGCAGGCGTCATGGACGCTGTTCTGCACGACCCAGAAAAGCCCGTCCCACCGTCTGGTCCCGCATGGGGTGCGGTCATTTCGCTTTCCTTGGGCACATTCGGGCTGGTCACGGCAGAGTTTCTGCCTGTCAGCCTGCTCACGCCCCTCGCGCATGATCTCGGTATTAGCGAGGGAGCGGCTGGACAGGCGATGACGGCGACAGCTATCGTCGGGGCGATCTCGGCGCCGACGGTGGCGATCATCACAAAGCGCCTGGACCGCAGGACCGTCATGTGGACCATGACGCTGCTGCTGATCCTGTCGGACGTTCTGGCGGCCGGCGCGTGGTCGCTGGCGGTTCTCCTGACTGCACGCGTCGTGCTCGGCATAGCGCTCGGAGGCTTCTGGTCGATGTCGGCAGCACTGGCGATGCGGCTCGTTCCAAGCCACCTCCTGCCGCGCGCTATGTCGATCATCCTTACCGGCGTTTCCGTAGCTACCGTCTGCGCAGCTCCAATCGGCGCTTACGTCGGCGATATCTGGGGATGGCGAAGCGCCTTCATGCTCGCCGCAGCCGGCGCCGCCGCTACACTGCTCGTGCAACTCATAACCATTCCGAGACTGCCTCCGATTGGAGTGGCTAGCTTCCGAAGCCTGCTGGATGTGGCCAAGATTCCGATGGTCAAAATTGCGCTTTTGGTCGTCCTGCTGGTCGCTTCCGGCCACTTCGCCGGAATCACCTATATCCGCGCCTTCCTCGAGAAGATTCCCGCGCTGGATGTCGAGACGATCTCGCTTGTGTTGCTGGCTTTTGGCATCAGCGGATTCTTCGGCAATCTGGCCGGCGGGCTTCTGGCCGAGTACAGTCTCAAGGCAGTCGCGGCCCTTGCACCGCTGCTCATAGCGATAGCCGCTGTTTCGCTGCTGACGGCGGGAGCATCGGCCTTGGCCTCGGCGATTGCTGTTGCCGCGTGGGGGTTTGCCTTCGGCGCCGTGCCAGTGGGATTGCAGACGTGGATGGTACGGAGGGCCGTTCCCGAGCAGGCCCAAAGCGCCGGTGTGCTGCTGGTCACAGTATTCCAAGTGGCAATCGCAGCCGGCGCGATTTTCGGCGGACTATTGGTGGAGAATGCGGGGATTACAAGCGCCATTGCCTACAGTGCTGTTGCCACGTTCGTCGCTGCCCTCATAGTGTTCCTGGTCGGCCCGAAGCGCGAAACCTAGACCGCCTGACAGAAAAGGCCTCAGCAGCGCAGCGGGACGAGAGATGCGATGCACGGCGCGGCGCGGTTCTCCACACGATTACGCATGGACCAGCGCAGCTGCCTCGCCGGCTTCACCTCCGGGCCATGGCGACCTTCGCCGCCAGACACGCGAACCTCGCCGGCACCGGTTTCCATTTGGCGACGGTGAGCGCTGCCGGCGCGATGGAACCCTTGCTGGCGGTCATACCTTTCACGACAAGCCGGCATTCTGGGCAAGCGACAGCTACGCGCCGGCCATGCCCGTCAGAACGCCGGTGACGATGCCGCTCGATAGCGCAGACAGGTCGCGAATTGCCAGTCGTGTCAACGGCGGCCGGATTATCGTCGATCGCGCGTACCTTGTTTCGGCCGCAGACTATCGTTCGGCAGCTTGCGATCTTGACCACATAGCCTAGGAGCTATATATGACTTGCGAAGCCGTTTTTGGCGATGAGTTCGACGGGGAGTCGAGGCGTTGCACCAGACAGTCCAAGATGAGCTATTGGCCTCGGCTAAGCTGCTCGGTGTGTTCGGGCCCCAGCTGGGGCGACCGCATGCGGACCTTGAATGACTCGTCGTTCGCGAACATGAAAGAACTTCGCTTCGACGCTGATGATGGTGTCTGGCGGGTTGCGTTCGCATTCGACCGGAAGCGGAAGGCGATCCTGCTCGTCGCCGGCGATAAGTCGGGCGTGAGTGAGTAGCGCTTCTATAAAAGTCTGATCGCCAAGGCGGACAAGCGCTATCAAGGGCATCTCGACCGTTTGGGGGCGGCGAAGAAGGAGAAGAAGTGATGGGACGCAAGCTTGACGACCTAATCGCTGCGCTCCCCGAGGATCGTCGGGAGCGGGTCGACGCGCGTTTCGAAGAATTAAGGGGAGAAGTCGAGAGTCTCGGCGATTTGCGGCGTGCCGCTGGAAAGGCCCAGGCCGAAATCGCTTCGGTCCTCAAGATCAAGCAGCCTTCGGTCTCGAAGATCGAGAAACAAGCCGACATGTACTTGTCTACTCTTAAAAGCTACGTCGAGGCGATCGGGGGGCAACTCGAACTCGTCGTTCGCCTTCCCTCACGCGCGGCCCTCCGTATAGAGCGGCTCGGCGACGTGGTGGCTCCCAAAGCCGTCTCCGTGCATAGCGTCAAAAGAGCGGCAGGTGGACGTAATCGCACAAAAGCCGCACGCGCCGGCTGACCTCACTCTGTTTCGGCTAAAGACTACCGATGGGCGAGATGGTCTCGTCGATGCGAGGAGTAGGAGGTATGAGCAACGTCCTAGTTAAGCCAGCTCGCGGCAAGGTAACGGAGGCCGACATAGGTGTGAGCTGCGGATGCCGGCGACTTTGGCTGCCTCCTGGACTGCGCGGTGTAATTGCCTCGATGAGATCGGCGCGGTGAAGCTGCGCCCCGGGGAACAGTCAGCCATGGGGGAGCATCACCCCGCGCCACTTGCCTTCGCGCCACCACAGCCGGAGCAGTTCCAGAAGTTGCAGCGAGAGCATAGCGTTGCGGTCCCTGCGTCCCTTGCCCCGTTCGACGCGGATCAGCATGCGTGTCGAGTCGATTTCGTCGATCTTGAGGTGCGCAACTTGAACACGCGCAGGCCCGCGCCATAGGCGACGCCGAGCGCGGCCTTGTACTTGATGCCGGGTGCGGCTTCGAGCAGCCGCGCCGCTTCCTCCACGCTCAGCACATCGGGCAGCTTGCGCTGATACCTCATGATCACCAGCGCACGCGCCAGATCCCGCCGCTTCAGCCTCACGAGGAACAGGAACCGCAGTGCCGAGACCGCGCCATTGATCGTCGCAGGGCCGACGCCGCTCTCATGCTGATGCAGCTGGAATCGACGGATGTCCGCAGCCGTCGCCGTGTCGGGCGAGCGGCCAAGGAACACAGCGAAGCGCCGGACGTGACGAACGTAGTCCTGCTGGGTATGGGAGCCCAGGCCACGCATGAGCATGTCGTGCTGCATGCGCTGGCGAAGCGGAGAGATTGGTGCATCGGTCGACAGGGTAGCCATGGCGAGCTCCTCTCGTTGAACGGAACTCCATGGTCAGATCGACGCCTCTACCCGCTCAAGTCAAAATGGCAGTCGCGCCATCTCAGGCCGAGGCCCTTAAGAAGTTCAAAGCAGCGATAGCGGCACGGCGCCTAGAAGGACCGTCAGATCCAAAATGTTAGAAGTCTGTACAGTTACCCTTTGCCGACAAGTTCGACCAACAGGCGGTTCAAGCCGTGTGGTAGCTTGCGATCACCGATAGCGCACTGCGACGTTCGTTCGAAACCTTTTCTTTAGCTCGTGTTCTGACGGTGCGCCTAGCGGTCAGCAGAACCAATTTACGTTGAACAAAGCCAATGAGTGATCACCCTATTACAATTGCACAACTGAAGCGGGCAGTGTCGGACGGCTCGCTTTGGCCTACAGTGTCGGCAG
The DNA here is from genome assembly GCF_040317725.1 of Mesorhizobium sp. M1396. Classification (NCBI taxonomy): domain Bacteria; kingdom Pseudomonadati; phylum Pseudomonadota; class Alphaproteobacteria; order Hyphomicrobiales; family Phyllobacteriaceae; genus Mesorhizobium; species Mesorhizobium sp. M1396. Next base: position 38,380 of record NZ_JAMYLA010000060.1, read on the forward strand.
TGAGTTTCGATTCCCTCAGGGGTGTCGGCACGGCCCTTGCGGACATGCACAATGATGACACCTTCGACGGAATTTCGTACTTTGAGGCACTTCCTGTAGCGGAATTCTCAAACCGAGACAGATCGCGAATAGCGCAGGTCATTGAGGGCTTTCTAAGCAAGATTCAAGATACAACGGAGCGCGTGGTTTCGCTTGTTCATACGTTGGGGGACAAGGCGTCTGACGACCTCGCCTACCATATAGGCCAAGGCTTCGAAGCATGGGGCGCGGCCAATCCAGCGCAAATTCACCAAGTGGCAAATTGTCAACCGGCTTCCAAAACTGACCCCGGATCGGCGTCCAATTTTGACCCCTCTTATGTAATGCGCGGCCGTCAGCGTTCGCCCG